>CAZIGT010000001.1:0-30961 GCA_964538465.1 uncultured Thermoleophilia bacterium
CCGCCCATCCATCACAGAGCTCGTATCGAGGGGGCCAGGATGGACAAGCTGATCATCACCGTCGCCGGTGTCGGCGCGGAGACCACCAAAGAGACGCAACCGGCGCTGCCGGTGACGGCCGAGGAGATCGGCGTGGACGCCGCCCGTTGCCGGGAGGCCGGCGCCAGCATGTACCATTTGCACGTGCGCAGGGCGGACGGCACGCCGACGCAGGACAGGGACGTGTTCGCGGCCGCCATTGCCGAGATCCGCAAGCGCACGGACATCATCATCCAGACCAGCACCGGCGGCGCCATGGGAATGACCGCCGACGAGCGCCTGCAGCCCATCGAGCTCAAGCCCGAGATGGCATCGCTCACCACCGGCACCGCCAACTTCGGCGACGACGTGTTCTTCAACGACACGGCGCTCATGTACGAGTTCTTCGAGCGCCAGAAGAAGGCGGGCGTGCGGCCCGAGTTCGAGATCTTCGAGCACGGCCAAATCGACAACGCTCTGCGCATGGTGAAGAAGTTCGGCATGGCGGGACCACTGCTGCACTGGGACTTCGTGCTCGGCGTGCCGGGCAGCATGAGCGGGGAGCCGCGCAACCTGGCATTCCTGGTCGACTCGATCCCCAAGGAGATATCCACGTGGACATGCACCGGCATAGGCCGCTGGCACGTGCCGATGATGCTCGCCGCGCTGGCCATGGGCGGCAACGTCCGGCTGGGCTTCGAGGACAACGTGTTCTTCACGAAGGGCAAGCTGGCGGACGGCAACGCTCAGCTGGTTGCACGGTGCGTGGACATCGCCCGCCAGTGCGGCCGCGAGGTAGCCACGCCGGACGAGGCCCGGCAGATCCTCAAGCTGCCCCCGTTCGACAAATGAGCGTGTGACGGGGCGTAGGCGGTCGCCGGTCGGCGTTGCCTGCCCTGGCAACGGGTACGCAGAATGCAGTAGAAGCGCGGCGCAAGCGGCTGTACCATAGTTCGATGGCGCATCGTCGCCGAACGGACAGACTGGGCGGTGTCGCGAAGGCTAGGGCCGAGAGCTAGCCGAGCCGCCCATACAGAGCGAGCCATTATGACCTGGCCTTTCAGAGAGCGCCGTAGCGAGCGCGGGGAGGTCGAGCTTCTACGCACCCTGCTGCGGCTGGCCAACCAGCTGCAGTCGGACCTCGACCTCGACGCCGTGGTGCGCGCCATCGCCGCTGCGGCTGCGGAGACGTTCGGCTTCGCCGAAGCCGCGGTCCTGGTGCGCGAGCCGGGCGGTGTCTTGCGTGTCCGCGCCGTTGTCGACTCGAGACGCGCCGTGGACCTCGCGGACTTCGCGTCACCTCTCTCGGTCGCGGCCATCGAGCGGCTGCTGGACGATGAGCACCGGATCGGCGATGCCTTCTTCGTGGGAAGCGACGATCCGGGGTGGGACGCCGCCGAGCTGCGTCCCCTGGCGGCGCGCCGGCCGGCCGTCGGTGGAGCCTGGCGCCCCGGCGACACGCTCCTCATCCCGCTGCGCGACCAGCGTGGGGAGCTGAGCGGCATGTTGCGGCTTGGGTCTCCGGCCGACGGCCGCAGACCGACCGTCCAGACCGTGAGCCTGCTCGGCATCCTGGCGGCTCACGCAGTGGTGGCCATAGACAGCGCCTGGCGGCACCGCGAGCTGCAGCGGATGACGAGTGCACTCGCGGAGGAGCAGCGGCTCCATCGCGACCTCACGGAAGTCAGCCGGAGCCTGCTCTCCGAACTGGACCAGCAAGCGGTGTTCGACGAGATCGCCCGGGTGCTCGGGGAGATGGTGCACTACGACACCATAGGCATAGCGCTCGTCGAGAACGGCGCCGCCGAGTTGGTCCCGGCCTTCTCTGGGTCGCAGGAGGCAGGTGCGCGACCGGAGTCGGCGTACCCTGTCGAGCACCCGCTCATAGCACCGGTGGTGCGCGAGCGTCGAGCCCTGCTGGTCGACGACGCGCGCGACGGGCCGCTGCCACGCCTGACGGACGCGGCGCGCCAGCCGGACGCCATGATCTTGGCACCATTGTCCACCAGCGACGAGGTATTCGGCATCCTCAGCATAGGGCGCTGCGGCGGGCAGCGGTTCGATGTGCGCGAGTTCGAGCTCACGGTGCTGTTCGCCAACCTTGCGGCCATCGCCGTGCAGAACGCTCGCACGTATCGCGCCATGGAGCGCCTGGCCATCAGCGACGGTCTCACGGGGATGCACAACTATCGGCATTTTCGTGAGGTGCTGGCCAGCGAGGTGAGCCGTGCGGAACGCTACGAGGAGACCTTCTGCCTCCTGATGATGGACCTCGACCACTTCAAGGCCGTGAACGACACGATCGGCCATCAGCAGGGCGACGAGGTGCTCAAGGCTGTGGCGGCCGTGCTGCAGCAGTGCTCGCGCGAGTCGGACTACCTTGCGCGCTACGGGGGTGAGGAGTTTGTGATGATCCTGCCACGCACGCCCCTGCGCGAGGCGTGCACGGTGGCCGAACGTATCCGCCAGCGGGTGCGCGAGATAGACGCCGGCTCGCCGGCGTTGCGCGTGAGTATGTCGATCGGCGTGGCCGCGTACCCCCAGACGTCCGCCGATCTCGACGGGGTCCTGGGCGCGGCCGACGCGGCGCTGCTCAGGGCGAAGGCCGGCGGCCGCAACCGGGTGCAGGTCAGCGATGGAGAGGGATCGGTGAGCGTGGCCGACCTGGACGACGGCACAGTGAGAGTGGCCCGGCGTCTTGGCGCCGCGGCTGGTCTCTCCGACGCCGAGACATCGGGTGTGGTCGCGGCGCTGATAGCGGCGCGGCACTCGGGCGCCGATGCCCCGTCACGACTGCCGCCCGGCCCGCGGCCGTACGAGCCGCTGCGCGGGGTCGGCGCTCTCTGGAGCGGCCACGGGCCCGGCAAGGACGCATTCGACGCTCTCGTCTACAGCACGGAGAGATGGGACGGCAGCGGCTACCCCGAGGGACTCGCGGGGGAGCAGATCCCGCGCGTGGCCCGCGTGTACGCCGTGTGCCGCGAGTATGGCAAGGTCATGGCCGACGAACCGGCGCAGGCCGCTGAGCGCCTGTGGCGGGCGGCCGGCAACGAGCTGGACCCGCTGCTCGTGCAGCGCCTTCTCATCGTGCTGCGTGAACAGGAGGTCCGCAGCCGCGAGAGGGCCGTCGGCGCCTGATCGGTTTCTCGGCACCACCGCGACCGGCGCGGTGAAGGCCGCCCGCCCTGCCGGCCTATCGCCGGCAGCCCGGCGATCCGGGCGGTCGCCGGCCAGCCAGCGTGCCGGCTCGTTGACGGCACCTGCGCGGCCCGCCGTCATGGAGGCCGCACTTCTGGGATAATCCCCACACGCGCCTGTGGCGCGTGTGGGGGCAAGGCACCAGACGCCCGGGCGTCGCATGGTGCGGTCAGATGGCGAGGCGAAGGAGCCGTCCATGCCGACGAACCCTCTGTACGACGCGCTGAAGCAGCGGCAGGGGCAGGCCAGGCGACCGCCCCGGCCGATATCCGTCAGGAAGAGGAACACGCGGCGGACGGCCACCATCATCGGCATCGTGGTGGCCCTCGTCATCGCCATCCTCATCCTGTTCCGCGTCCTCGGTTTCTACCTCGACTGGCTGTGGTTCGGCGAGGTGGGCTTCCGCACCGTCTTCTGGCGCGGGTTCTGGGTGAAGCTGGCTGTGGGAGCAGCCGGCTTCGCCCTCTTCTTCATCATCCTATGGCCCAACCTGGAGCTGGCCCGGCGCATGGCGCCGGAGTTCCGCGCCACCGAGGGTCAGGCCGGCGAGGTCGTCGAGATGGTGCGGGTGCGCGCCCGCAGCCTGGCGCTCTGGGTCGGCCTGGCTGTGTCCGCGGTGGCATCACTGATTGCCGGCTTTGTGATCGCGCGCAACTGGCAGACGTTCCTCAACGCCGTCTATTCGGAACCGTTCGGCACTAAGGATCCCATCTTCGGCCACGACATCGCCTTCTACGTTTTCACCGCGCCGGCCTGGCACAGCGTGCAGACGTTCGTGTTCGCCGCCGTCTTCGTCACGCTGATCCTCACGGCGGCCGCCCACGTGGCGCTGGCCGGCGACTTCACCGCCGGCCTCCAGGCGCCGGCGCAGGGCGCGGCCGCTCGAATACCGCGTCCCAAGCTGGGCTTCCAGCTGCCCAAGCGCGCCATCGGTCACCTCTCGGCGCTGCTGGCGGCCGTCTTCGTGGTCCTGGGCGCTGGCGAGCTCTTCAAGGCATGGGACTACCTCACGCAGTCGAGCGGTGTCGTTTTCGGTATCAGCTACACGGACGACCACGCTCGCGTGCCGGCGGCCCGCATCCTGATGGTCGTGGCCTTCGTCATAGCGGCAGTGCTCATCTTCAACATCTTCCGCCGCTTGCGCTGGTGGCCGTACACGATCGTGGCCTGGGTGGCCGTGTTCGTGGTCGTGCAGTGGATCTACCCCGCCATCATCCAGGGGCTGGTGGTCAATCCGAACGAGCTCGACAAGGAGCGTGCGTACCTCGGCCACACGCTCACGGCCACGAAGCGAGCCTACGGCCTCAACGACATATCCACAGAGAAGCTCACCATGAAGAAGGGGATAGACGCGGACTCGCTGGCGGCTGCCGAGGTCACCGTTCGCAACGTCCGCCTGTGGGATCCCGGCACGCTGGTGACCAGCTACCGGCAGCTCCAGGAGCTGCGGCCGTACTACTCGTTCGTCGACGCGGATGTGGATCGCTACACGGTCAACGGCGTCCTGCGGCAGACGATGCTCTCGGCGCGCGAGCTGAACATCGGCGGTCTGCCGTCACAGGCCCAGACGTGGGTCAACCAGCACATCACCTACACCCACGGCTACGGGATCGCGCTGTCGGCGGTCAACCAGGTCACGTCAGACGGGTCGCCGGACTTCCTCGTCTCGGACGTCCCGCCCGTGTCGGCGGCGAAGGAGCTGCAGGTCGATGAGCCGCGGATTTACTACGGAGAAATTGGTACCGACTACACGCTGGTACGCACCACGATGCGCGAGTTCGACTACCCGGGCGCCGACACAAAGGTGTTCACGGAGTACAAAGGCAAGGGTGGGATCTCCACGGCATCGTTCCTGACGAAGATGGCGCTGGCCTGGAGGTTCAAGACCATCAAGTTCTTCACCACGAAGGCCATCACTGACGAGAGCCGGGTAATCCTGGTCAACAATGTGAGCCAGCGCCTGGCCAAGGCTGCGCCGTTCCTCGTGCAGGACAAGGACCCCTACATGGTCGTCGCGGGCGGCAAGCTCATGTGGATCGTGGACTGCTACACGACGACCGACCGCTACCCGTACAGTGACTCTACCGGTTCGCTCAACTACATCCGCAACTCGGTGAAGGCGGTCATCGATGCCTACAACGGGACGATAGACCTCTACGTGTTCGACGACGAAGACCCGCTGCTCAGGACCTACGACCGGGTTTATCCCGGTCTGCTCAAGCCGCTCAGCGAGATGCCAGCCGACCTGCGCGAGCATGTGCGCTATCCCGAGGGCTATTTCAACGTGCAGGCGCAGCAGTACGCCACCTACCATGTCAACGACGCCGGCGTTCTGTACAACAAGGACGACCAGTGGCAGATCCCCGACAACGTGGCGCTGGAGGGCGAGGGGCCCATGTCGGCCTACTACGTCATCCTGCGTCTGCCGAACGAGGACAAGGAGGAGTTCACGCTCATGCTGCCGTTCGTGCCCAACGGCCGCAAGAACATGGTGTCGTGGCTTGGTGCCCGCTCAGACGGAGCCGACTACGGCAAGGCCGTGAACATCCAGTTCCCCAAGGGCGAGAACGTCTACGGGCCGAGCCAGGTGGAGGCGGCCATCAACCAGGATCCGGTCGTGTCCGAGCAGCTGACGCTCTGGGGACAACGGGGATCCAAGTACATCATGGGCAACCTCCTGGTGGAGCCCATCTTCGACTCGCTGCTGTACATCCAGCCGCTGTACCTGCAGGCGGAGGAGACGGAGCTCCCGCAGCTCAAGGAAGTGGTCGTCTTCTACCGGTCGGCTGCGGGCGTGGAGAACGGTCCGCAAGGTCAGTACGTGGCTATGCAGCCGACGCTCAAGGACGCGCTGCTGGAGATTTTCGGCGAGGCGGCGGGGGCAGGAGGCACGGGTGCACCGACGCCCAGCCCCACTACGACGGGCGGCACCACGCCTACACCCAGGCCGACGACAAGCGCCGGCACCCTGCCGGCTGACGTCAGCGCGCTCATCGAGCAGGCGAACAACCAGTTCGAAGCCGCGCAGGCGGCGCTGAAGGCCGGCGACTTCGCCGAATACGGGCGACAGATAGAGTTGCTGAAGGCTACGCTCGCCCAGCTCGAAGCGCTGCGCTGAGGCGTCCACCGTCGCGCGGCGGCCTCCCGGCTGCCTGTGGGCCGCCATGACGAACGCGAGAGCCGCGCGCCCAGCGCAGGACGATGTAGGAGTCCGTGCGGTCCGAACCAGAGCCGGGCTCGGCGCCTCCTGCAACATTCCTATTCGAGTATACGTATTCTCGAGACGTCGTACCGGTGAAGTATGTTCGTCTTCACGACGAACATCATCAAACATGCTCAAGAAACGCCGCTTCCGGCCGATGAAGGATATGGGAGCCACAGGAGTCCTGGGAGGTAGCGGTGGCGCGGTTGGGGAGCCACCCACAGTCGGCGGCCGGCTTCAGTCTGGTCGAATTGCTGGTCACCATCGTGCTTGCGGGCCTGGTGTTCGCGGCGATGGTGCCCATGTTCATCATGGCGCAGAAGTCGAACGCTGGCGACAACATGCGCACCATCGCGTTGCAGACGGCGCAGGACAAGATCGAGAAGATCCGCCAGCTCGACTATGACCAGATCGCGGCCGACGCCGCTCAGCCAACGAGCACGCCGAACCTCTACAACCCATCGTTCGGCGGTGGCCAATTCGGCCCGACGTTCGTAGCCGATACCGGCGTCTCCACCAAGACGCTGCACATCGACTACACCGTGACCCCGATGCCGGAGGGCACCACGAGCGGCAGCGAGCAGTACAAGAAGGTCGTCGTAGATGTGTACTGGGACGCGCCGCCCACGCCGGTCAAGCATGTCGTTCTGCAGACCTTCGTCTATCGCCAGTACGCCGGTCCCCAGATCGTGGTGTTCGACGTCACCCCGCTGCAGACCATCGACGAGAACACGGTGTATATCACCGACTCCTACGTGGATCTCACGGCCACCATCAGCGAGAGTGACATAGTATCCATGAACGCCGGCGGCACGCCCTCGGGCCTCGTACGCTTCACGGTGAACGCATACAACGGCGCGCAGGTGAGCTACGCGGAGGTGTCGACGCCCGTCGTAGGGCATCCGGGGGTGTACCAGAGTACTTGGGATGCGTCCTCGGCCCCGGATGGGACGTACGTCTTCCAGGCGGTGGCGTTCTCGCGCAGTCTCTTCGAAGGCAACACCGTGGCCATCGCGTATCGCCTTGAGCGCGGCGCGCCCTCGCCACCCACCGGGTTGGCTGCCACGGCGGGCAACGAGACCGTGCACCTCTCCTGGGACGAGTCGCCGGCCGGCGATCTCGACCACTACGAGCTTTGGCGCGGGGACACATCGGGCAGCGAGACCCTCCTCGCCGACGACCTCTCGGCCGCCAGCTACACCGACACCGGCCTGGTCAACGGCCAGACCTACTACTACTACGTGAAGGCGGTCGACGACCTCTCGAACACCAGCTCGGCATCGAGCGAGGTCTCGGCCGTGCCGGCCGTACAGTCCGACACCGTGGCACCGACCGTTCCGGGGAGCTTCACGGTCACCAAGAACGGTGACAGCCAGCCGTCGATCCGTCTCGACTGGACCGCGTCCATCGACTCGGGTACGCCGACCACCGGCTTGCTCTGCTACCAGGTCGACCGGAGCAGCAGCAGTTCTGGGCCGTGGGAGCAGATCGATTCCAACGTGGCGCCGAGCGCCCTGTTCTTCATAGACAGCACGGCCGGCTGGGAGGCGACCTGGTACTACCGCGTGCGCGCTGTGGATGTTGCCGGCAACGCATCGGCCTACACAGGCGCCCTTTCCGCTACGACAGACGCCCAGCCGGAGTACACGCTGACGACACGCAACGACGACACGTCGTCGACTCTCTATGTGCGCGTGCAGAGCGTGTCCACAGGCCTCTGGTATCTCCAGGACGGCACCGCCCAGACCACTCAGCCCGCGGAGGTCCCGGTCAAGAAGAAGGGAAAGACGGCGGACTGGAGCAGCCTGCCGTGCGACATATACACGGTGTACGGCCGCTACAGCGACACGACGACCAAGCTCGGTGATGCGTCCGCGGGCGACACCACGGTGGTGTTCCCGTGAGCGGCAGTGCCCTCCGCATCCGCTTCGCGCGCCGCTTCGGTGGGCGCGAGGAGTCCGGCCTCACGCTCGTCGAGCTGCTGGTGGCCATGGTCGTCACTGTCATCGTCAGCGGCCTCATGATCACGATCTACTTCGCGCTGAGCGGCTCGTTCTCGTACTCGGCCAAGAGCAGCACGGCGCGCGAGCAGGCACGCCAGGCAGTTGCCCGCATGGCGCGCGAGATACGCGATGCCGAGGCGGTCAGCACCAATACCGAATGCGCGATCCTCCGTGCCCGCGAGAGGTGGATCGCTCTCTACACGACCTTCAACGAGAGCAGCAACAGCAATCCGAACTCGACGCCGCACATGGTCGTCTACCGTCTCTACTCCGACGAGGAGCTGTGGCGCTTCGAGGACTCGAACAACGATGGGTCGATCAGCGGCGTGAACATCAACCCATCCACGGAGACGAGCTTCCCCCTGACGGAGCAGACGAGCGGCGAAGGCCGCATGCTGGTGACCGCCAACGTGGTCAACTACCACCCGACCACGGCTTCGTCGCCTGCCCTCTTCGACTACAGCTACGTTGACGACAGCGGTCAGATCCAGATGTCACCCTACGTTTACACGACCCCGAATCGCAGCCGCATCCTCAACGTCCAGATCCATCTCCTCGTCGACCTGAACCCCGGCCACTCGCCGGTGTACGTGGACCTGCAGACCTCGGCCCAACTGCGCAATCAGAGGCTCCACTGATGAGAGGTGCCATGAGCAGACTCCTGCGTGATCGCGATGGCAGCGGCCTTCTGCTGCTGATAGGCATCGTAGCCACTCTGGCGATCCTGGCCGTGAGCCTGGTGGCCATCGTTGGCAACATGCAGGGCAGCAACCAGCGCGACCGCATGCGAGCCAAGGCGTTCAACGTGACCGAGGCGGCCCTCGACAGCGGCATGGCGGCTCTCAGCACTGAATGGCCTTCAGCCATGGGAGTGGGACCCGACCTGGGGGCAGACGCACAGAGCGCATTCCGGGCCGCGTTCAGTGCCTCGGAGTACCCGGACCCGAGCAACGGTGGGTCATTCGTGACATGGGAGTACTACGACAACCTGAATCCAATCGATACGAGCGTCACCTGGGACAAGGGCTCACCGACTTCGGCGGATACTCCCGACAACCGGATGTGGCTGGTGGCACAGGCCTCGGTGGGCAGCCGCTCCACGCGCATCCGGACGCTGGTGGAGCGCACGTACTTCGAGTCTGGCATCCCCAGGGGTGTGGCGCTCTACGCGGGCGGCAACCTGCTGAGCAACGGCGGCGGCAACAACCCGAAGATCTGCATCGAGGTGGCGCCGCCGGTGGGCACGCAGACGACCGTGCGCGTGGGCGGATCCATCGATGACCCGACCGTGTCGGCATCGAACATCGTGGACCTCACGGGATCGGACGCTGGTTCCGTAGAGCAGGTCTTCCCCGCTGCTCTGCGGGAGGGTCTGAAGACGCTGGCGCAACAGCACGGCCGCTACTTCACCTCGATCGCAGACGCGGCGGCCAGCCCCTCCGATCACAACTGGTCGCCGGCCGGGGGCATCTCCGGCCTCTGTGTCATCGAGCCGGCCGCCGCGACCACCCTCTCGATCAAGGGCGAGCTCAACACCGAAGCCGAGCCGGGGCTGCTCCTGCTCCTCGGCGGCTCCAACCTGGACTTCGGCGGCGGCGGCAACTACTACGGCGTGCTCTACACCGACGGCACCGTCGAGAAGGGCCACGGCGACTTCCACGTGCACGGCATGCTCGTCGGAGCCAGCACCGTTGACATGCGCGGCACCGTGAACGTCTACTACAACGACAATGTCATCTCGAGGCTGGCCACGCGCTGGTCGCTGAACGTGCGCGTGGTACCCAACACGTGGCGCGAGCTCAAGCCGCAGTGACATCCACTGCGAGGACGCCTGGGCGTTCTCGCGTGTGTCGTCGTCCTTCTTAGGGCGCTCAGCGAGGCTCGCAGCGCCACCGCCCGCCTCTCGGGGTCGTCTCCCTCCCGCCGCCCGCGGACCCCTGTTGTCTACCCGGGCGACGCCTGAACATCCTCAAACCTGCTCACCGCTAGGACGATGCACATAGTGCCCTATCAACCATTCACGCAGTCGGGCGATAGGGGAGTAGTGGCGTGTGGGCGACAGGGTAGGGGTACGTAACTGGCCGGCGCGAGCCGTCGGTAGCACCCTCCCTGAACAGATGAGGGGTGGTGCACAGATGAGGGGTGGTGTCATGACTCCCCTGTCAGCAGCCTGGCATGACAGGTGGGGCTTCACACTCATGGAGCTCATGATCACGGTCGCCCTGGCGATCATCGTGCTGGCGGCGATGGTCCCGCTGTTCACGGGTGCCCTCAAGAGAACGGTCGGCGACGAACTGCGCACGACCGCCGCCAACATCGCTCAGGACCGCATCGAGCAAGTGCATTTGCTGGCGTACAGCGCGATCACACAGTCGAACCTGAACAACCCGCCGAGCCCCGCCAGCAGCTTCGGCGACGGCAAGTTCGGGCCCGTCTACTACACGGCCGGCAGCAACAAGCCGTACCACATCACCTACACGGTGCAGCCGCGCACCATCGAGAAGACGGTCGCGGTATCCGTGAAGTGGTCCGACAGCGACTACGAGACGACCATGCAGACGATCGTCAAGAACCCGGATCCCGCCGTCACGTCCTCGACCGAGCCCCTGCCGACGCCGTCGCCTACCATCACTGGCCTGTCGATCACCGTCGCTTTCAAGAACTGGGAGCACGTGACGACGTCGGGCGTGGTGGTGAAGCGTGTGCAGACGAACGTCACTCCGAACGTCACGGTGACGCCCACACCGACCAGGCAGAGGCCCACCTCCACGAGTACTACTGTCACCTGGACGGGGCTCACGGGCGGCTCGGCTTTCAACTACACGGTGACGTGCTACAGCACGTACGTCACCGCCACCAGCCCGGTCTTCCATCTGCTCAAGAACGCCCGGCTGAAGTTCGACACGCACCCAGGCGGATCGTGAGGCCCATGCCCATGGGGTGGCACGTTCACAGGAAGCACGGAGATCAGGCAGGCGTCACGCTCCTGGAGCTCCTGGTGGCGATCAGCATCTTCGCCATGGTGGGCACGATGCTGGTCGTCAGCTGGATCAGCCTCCAGAACACGAGCGTCTACGTGGTGCGGTCGGACGAAGCGCAGGCAGAGGCACGCGACGCGCTCTCCAGGATGTCGACGGAGGTGCGGGATGCACAACCGCCGGTGATGCCTACGCCCACGGCCTCGCCGTCAGCGTCCACCACGTGGATGGCGCTGACCGTGGCTCGACCCATGGAGGTCGCGTTCTACTCCGCGTACAACATCGCGCATGCGAGCGACGACGGCACCGGGACCGCGGCGCTGCGGCTCACCCGGATTTACCTGGATACGAGCGGATCGTCGCCGCAGAAGACGCTCCTGTGGGAGCGCGACATGGACAACGACGGTGTCTTCGACCGCTCGATCGTGCTTGCCAAGAACGTGGTGAACGCCAGCATCCCCAACACGGGTGTCACGCCCAATACCTCATACACGGCGCTCTTCACCTACGGATATCGGGACGCGGACGGCAACTACCTGACCACGGACAACAGCGACTCCAGCCTGGATCTCACGAAGGTCATCTCCGTGCAGATCCGGCTCATCACCGACGTCGACATCAACAACGGCCCGAAGTACATGGACCTCACCACGACGGTGCGGCCGCGCAACGCCGACGCGGAGTAGAGGAGGGTAAGCGATGCAGAGGCTCGCACGAGAGAGCGGCAGCGCGCTCATGCTGCTCATCACTATCATCGTCACGCTGGCGATCGTCTCGGCCGCCCTCGTCGTCGTGGTCGCCAATCAGCAGAGTGCCACAGCCGGCGAACGCCACCGCAAGTCGGCCGCGTACTACGCGGAGGCGGCGCTTGAGAACGCGGTGGACGCCGCCAAGACCAAGGAGATCTCCACGGTGGGCGAGTGGTTGAGCCAGGACGATCTGGCGGCTGCGTTCGCCGACGCCGACTTCCCCGAGGGGGCTACCGTCACGTACAGGGTCTACGACAACCTGGCCACAGCGGACTACGAGATCAAGTGGGATCAGGGTGGGCCGACCTCGTCGGACACGCCGGACGGCCTGGTCTGGGTCGAGGTCACGGTCACCTACCTGGGCAAGACCTCGCGCATGCGTGTCCTGGTCCATCAGGCGCAGTCGACGATCGTTTCGGGACTGCCGCGAGCGGTGCTGTACTCGGACACAGGCATAGAACTCCAGGACACTAGCGACCTCTACTCCGTGAACAATGACGGCACGAACGACATCTCGGGATCGCCGTTCCCCACGACCGTGATGGCCGGGACATACTTCACTGCCAATTCGAGCGCAGACCTGGCGGGGCCCGGCAGCGCCATCCAGTCGGTGGGTATCAGAGCGAACGGCGCGATCACCACGCCCGGCCATGTGTTCGCGGACGTCGTATCCGGCAGCGGTCAGGTGGGGCTGCTCAGCGACTATTTCGATCAGGGCGAGCAGGCCGAGCTGGGCGATGAGGCGCAGGCCGGTACCCCGTCAACGGCGAACGCGAGCGGCACGTCCGTGGCGCCCAGCAAGTTCAAGCCATCGTCGATGACCACCATCCCGGGCTGCACGTACAACTCCGGCACCAAGACCTACACGTTCGCCAACGACCTCGTGGTCAGCGGTGCGCTGACGCTCTCCACGAGTTCCTCGAGCCCGTTTCCGAGCGGGACCACGTTCAACTTCAAGTCCCTGTATGTCAACGGCGCGCTGACGATTTCCGGGAATCTGACCGTCAACACCACTGTCATCTACGTGGGGGGCGACTTCACGGTCAAGGACTCCACGGCCGGCAACGTCGACCACTTCGGACCTGTGTACGCCAGCGGCATCGTGACGTGGGGAAACAGCACGTCGGATGCCATCTCGGTGAGGACAACGAACTACAAGCTGGCCGGCGCGGACGACGTCCCTGACGACACGACCGTCAATCCGGCGGGCCCCATATGGGCGGGCAGGCTGCACATCAACGGGATCTTCACCGATGTCATAGGGAACACGTGGGTCAACGGTGGAGCCGACACGAGCAACACGATCAGCGTGGTGGGCCCCTCGTCAGGAAGCACATACTCCCAGCTCTATTGCCCGCTCATGGCGTCGACCGAGCAGACGACGACTGGCGGCAAGGTCAACTTCGGTTCGCGGACGCGGCCCATGACCTACTACATGCAGTGCGACAACGACGGCGGGTACTACAACACCTGCGACTGGGCCGCTAACGGTACCTTCTATGGCCTCATGGTCCTCATGGAGGCCCGTATAGAGTTCTCGGGTGGCGACGGGACGAAGCCATGCGTGGAGGGCGCAGTCTTCGTCGGCACGCCGGCCACCAGTTCGTACAGCAATCCGCATGGCGACATCCTCACGGGCAGCGACATCACGCTCACCGGAGCGTCCAGTGCGGCCTACAACCAGGCGGTCATCGACGCCTGCATGAACAACTCCATCACCACGACCACGGTGACCACGGCGACGGTCGACGGGTCGTGGCAGCAACTGTCGGCCCAGTAGGCGGGCTGAAAGGCAATGCCGGGTGCGCGGGCCCTGCCTGGAGGGACCGCGCGCTCCGCGGGCCGGGTGGCCGATGTACACATCACCACCCGCCCCGCGCTGTCCTGCACCAATCCTGCACGGCCGTGCGTCGGCCGGCGCTGTCGTACCAGCCCCACGGCCCTTCGGCATCACTCATGGCCAGGCTACGCCGGCGGACCAGCGCCTGGAGGCTATAATCTGGGCCTTCGGGCGATTAGCTCAGGGGAAGAGCACCTGCCTTACAAGCAGGGAGTCGCTGGTTCGAATCCAGCATCGCCCACCACTCCCACCTGTCTGTTTGCGCGGACCCATGCGTGTGCCGTGGACCCGTGTGGTCCCTGAGCAGGAGACGGGCTTGCCCGCTCGCGGCGGGTCTGTGCGCCGTCCATCGCGAGCCCCCGTGGACGTTCGCTGCGGACCCGTGCGCCCCTGAACGGGACCGGGGGCGGTCGCGCTACCGGCGTGGGACAATCCGGTACGCCGAAGGTGACAAACATGACGAACGGGGTGCGCGCGCATGGTGCGGGAACCTGAGCGGGAAGGCCGAGGGGCCGGACGGGCGGACGACGTGGCCCACGCCGCGCGTGGGCCGTTCGCGGCCGCCCTGCCGGCCCTCGATATGCTTCTGGGCGGACTGCTGGGTGACCCGACAGACATGCAGCGCGAGGCGCTGCAGACCGTCGATCGATCGGTCCGCAGAGCGTTCTCCGACTCGCGCGACCTCGTCACCCTGCTGGTCGCACTGGTGGTCCGTTTCGAGCCGCGGCAGGAGTCGTGGCTGATCGACGAGATCCTGGCGGACGCCGTCGAAGCCGCGGCGCTCGACCCGTCTCATTCCGCGCCCGTGACAGTGGTGGGTTCGGTGCCGCCCGTGCTCGTGGACAGAGCGGCCACGGTGGCCGTGCTGGCCGTTCTGATGCGGCGTCACGCCGCTTCGGGACAGGAAGCGACAGGGCAGGACGCCGCAGAGCGGCAGGCCGGGCAGGGGAAGCTCACTCGGAACGAACAGGACGTCTCAGCCTGCGTCGAGGTGCGAGTGGAGCAGGCGGGCGAGCACGCCGACGAGGTGAGCATCCGCATCGGGCGCGGCCCGGACTCGGAGGAGGGCGGACCGAGCGCCGTCGCGCCGGTGGGCGCCCCTCTGCTCGCTGTGAAGCAACTCCTCGAGAAGCAGGGTGGACGGCTGCGGCTCGCGGCCGGAGCGACGACCGTCTGGCTGCCGGCCGCTCCGAGCGCGGCGCGGAATCTGGACAGAACGGACCCCTGAACTAACTTCTGGAGCCGTTGCGGCCGATACAAGTACTGCGGGGTATCGGCAGCGTGCCGGCGCACGCTTCTCTGATCATGCAGGCGGATGCCAGCGGACGGAAGGGAGCCCGTCATGGCCGGCGAGACAATACTCATCGTCGACAGCGACGTGAACGGTCGCATGCGGACGGTCAATGCATTGCGCGGCATGGGGCTCGGTGTGCTCACGGCAGATGATGCGATCTCGGCCGTGAGCGTGGCGGTCCGTGAACAGCCGGCAGTCGTCGTTCTGGAGTTGAGTCTGCCCGGCGGCGACGGCTACCAGGTCATGCAACGGCTGCAGGCGTTGCCGGCCACGGCCGCCACCCCGGTCGTAGTCTGCACCGATCTGGACTCCGCTCAGCATAAGGGGCGGGCGCTTGCCGCCGGCGCCATGCACTTCGTCTCGAAGCAGGCGCCCGCAGATGAGCTCGCCGAATCCCTGCGATTCGTCCTTGGACCGAAGCCTCAGAGCATCGCCAAGGCCACCACGGCCATACCTGCCGGGCCGCGCACCGTCATGCTGGTGGATGACGACCCGGACGTTCGCCGCACCCTGACGCTGCTTCTCAAGGCACAGGGGTACGATGTGGTGGCCGCCGAAGACGCCATCTCGGCTGTGAGTCTGGCCGTGACGCGACGGCCGGAAGCGGTGGTGCTGGACGTCATGCTGCCGGGCGGCCAGGGCTTCGTCGTGATGGAGCGGCTGCGGGCCGTGCCCAGTCTGTCCGCCGTCCCGGTGATCATCATCAGCGGGCACGATCCACGGCTCCTGCGTCAACGTGCCGAGGACATGGGCGCCGTGGCATTCCTCGAGAAGCCAACGGACAACCAGCAGCTTCTCGATGCCCTCCGCACGGCGCTCGGCGAGCCTCTCAGGAGCGCCGCGAACTAGCCCGTCCGCGGCCGGCTGCTCCTGCCGGCCGCATCTGCCCTCAGCCGGCGGCTCCGCCCGAGCCCCGGCCAACGCACAGCCGGCGGCTCCGGTCGTACCCCGGACGATGCACCGCAGGTACCCACGTCCGGCGGGCACACCACGGATCAAGCGAGAAGAGTCGCGTCTCCCGTTGCACCCGCTGCCGCACTCGCAGGTCGCGCCCGCTCATCGCAGCCATTCGTCGCATTCCTCGTCGTCGCCCTTGTGCGTTCGTGCGCTGACACCATTAGGCACCTCACTGCGCCGCCTCACACGACTCTTCCAAGGTCGAGGTTGACAATCCGGCCACAGGGGAATTGATGCCTTGGTCCCGGGTTTGCGCAGGCCGCCGCCGAGCGGCTGTGGCGCCGGCCCGAGGGGCTGCGCGGTGATCCGACACACACGGAGGAGGCGGTCGTGGTGGCCGAGATCAAGGTCGACTGTAGAGGCGAGAACTGCCCGGTGCCCCTCGTCGAGACGCGCAAGGCGCTGCGCAAGGCACAGCCGGGCGACGTGGTCGAGGTGACCGGCACGCATCCATCCTCCAAGAAGGAGATCCCCATGGCGGTCGAGGCGCTGGGGTTGCGTTTGCTGGGCGTCGAGGATACCGAGGACGGCGAGTGGGTCATCCGCATAGAGCGCTGACTGTGCGGGACGTGGAGAAGGACATGGCAGACGAGGCAACGACGGGCGGAGCAATGGTAGACGGCGGCGCGGCGCAGCCGGCCGCCGCCAAGCCGGAGAAGATCACGATCATCGTCCACAGCGGCGACTTCGACAAGATCTACAGCGCCTTCATCATCGGCAACGGTGCTCTGGCCATGGGCATGGAGGCGTCGATGTACTTCACCTTCTGGGGTCTGAGCCGCCTCAAGAAGGGCAAGCTCGACAGCGGCCCTCTCAGCAAGATGAACATGCTGGGCCTCGGCAAGATGATGATCAAGAGGCGCATGAAGAAGCAGAACGTGCGCTCATTGCCGGACATGGCCCGCGACTTCAAGGAGCTGGGCGGCAGGATCTTCGCCTGCGACATGACCATGGGCATCATGGGCGTGACGGCAGAGCAGCTCGAGCAGGATCTCATCGAGGAGTACTGTGCGGTGGGCACGTACATCCGCGAAGCGCGCGAGAGCACGGTGGCGTTGTTCATCTGATTCGGCGGGCGGCGCGCCGCCGGAGGCGGCCCGGACAAGGGAGCGAGCGGTGTTCGGAGAGACGACGTATCTGGACAATGCGGCCAGCACACGGCTGGACGAGCGCGTGCTGGAGGCCATGCGGCCGTACTTCTTCGAGACGTATGCCGTGGCTACGAGCGAGTTCGGCTACTCGGCTGGCCTCGAGGCGCGCGATGCGCTGGACGGCGCGCGCGCCACCCTGGCCGAGCTGCTCGGTGCCCAGCCGGAAGAGGTCATCTTCACCAGCGGCAGCACCGAGTCGAGCAACCAGGCACTCAAGGGCGTGGCCCTGGCGCTCGGCGAGAAGAAGGGCCGGCACATCGTCACCACGACCATCGAGGACTTCCCGGTGCTCAACACGGCCCGCGCACTCGAGCGCCAGGGCTTCGAGGTGACGTACGTGGGCGTCGACCCGGACGGGCGCCTTGACCCGGACGACGTGCGCAAGGCACTGCGCAAGGACACCATCCTGGTGAGCGTGCAGCACGCCAACCAGGAGATCGGCACCGTTCAGGACATCGACGCCGTGGCGCAGATCACAAGCGATGCGCACGTCCTGCTGCACACCGACGCCACGCACACCTTCACGCGGCTGCCGATAGACGTGAGCGGCGGCGGGGCCGGCGCCGGCGATGCGGCCGGCGGAGCGAGCAGCGTGGAGGGCCTGGGCATCGGCCGCGCGAACGGTGTGCCCGGCCCCGACCTCGTCACCATCTCCGCCCACACCATCCACGGGCCGCGTGGCGTGGGCGCGCTCTACATACGCAAGAAGACGCCGATCAGGAAGTGGATGGACGGCGGCTTCCAGGAGTTCGACCTGCGCGCCGGCGTGGAAGACATCCCGGGCGCCGTGGGCTTCGCCACCGCCGCCCGCCTCGTCACGCCGCAGGAGAACGCGCGGCTCCGGGAGCTCCGCGAGTGGCTCCTGGAGCGCGTACCACACGAAATACCGGACACGACACTCAACGGGCATCGCACGTTGCGCACGCCACAGAACGCCAACATCACGTTCCACTACGTCGAGGGCGAGAGCATCGCTCTGCAGATGGACATGCGCGGCTTCGCCGTGAGCACCGGCTCGGCCTGTTTCAGCAGGTCGCTGGAGGCCAGCCACGTGATCACCGGGATCGGCGGCGATCACGAGCGGGCGCACGGCTCGGTGCGCTTCAGCTTCGGCCGCTTCAACACCGAAGACGACGTGAACCGCGCCGTGGACGCCGCCGTCGAGGTGGTGCAGCGGCTGCGCGAGATCAGCCCGCTGGCGCCCAAGGAGTGAGGCCCAATGACGAAGTTCCCCTACAACGAGACAGTCCTCGAGCACTTCAAGCATCCGCACAACGTGGGTGAGATCGAGGAGCCAGACGGCAAGGCGATGGAGGGCAGTCCGGCCTGCGGCGACATGGTCAGTGTGACCATCAAGGTGGACCCGGAATCCAAGGTCATCGACGACATCAAGTTCCAGAGTTACGGCTGCGCCAGCAACATCGCCACTGGCAGCATCATCACCGACCTGGCCAAGGGCAAGACGCTGGACGAGGCCAAGAAGGTCACCTGGAAGCAGGCGGCCGACGAGCTCGGCGGCCTGCCGCCGATCAAGGCGCACTGCAGCGTGCTGGCCGTGGAAGGGCTGCGCTCCGCCATCCGCGACTACGAGGAACGCAACGGCCTGGTCACCGAGAGGGAGCCCACCACCGTCAAGACCATCGAGAAGCGGCTCAGGCACGTCATGAACCCGCTCATGGGCCTGGACATCGTGCGCACGGACCTGGTCAAGGACATCAGCTTCGAGGGAGGCATAGTGAAGGTCGTGGTCGACCTCGATGAGAGCCATCAGTTCGCGGCGGCGATCAAGAACGACATCGTCGAGAAGATCGAGCCGCTGTGGGACGTCAGCCTGGTCGAGGTGGAGTTCAGCGACTGACGGCTGCGCCGTCTCCCCCGCGGCTCCCCGCAAGCTTGCCCGCGCCAGGGCCGGCCTACCGGCCGGTATCGGCGCAGCGCCCGTCAGCCGGCTCTGTACCGGCGCCGCAGCGCGTGCGCCAGCCGCCACAGGCACCAGCCGAACGCGGCGCCGAGCGCGTTGAGGATCACGTCGTCGACGTCCGCGGTGCGCGGCCACACGGGGAGCGTGTAGGTCGACACCAACTGCGTGAATTCGATCGCGACGGTGATGCCCAGCCCCGTCAGGAAGGTCGTGGCGAAACGCCTCGCCCGGCGCCATGCGGGCGGAAGCAGCGCGCCGACGAGGACGAAGAAGCCGAAGTTGCCAGCAAGCTGGCGCACGGACTCCCGCGTGTAGTAGTCGAGTCCGCGGATCTGCATCGCGATCGTTTTGCCGGGCATGAGGTTCCAGGTCCGTGAGCCCGGTGGCACCCAGCCGCTGGGGTTCCAGTACGGCAGCGTGTAGACCAGCAGGACGGCGAGCACGAGGATGAGAAGGAGGCGCGCTGCCAGGGTGGCCGCCGGCACAGGATGGCGGCGCGCGTAGAGCAGCACGCCGCCGGCACTGGGTACCGCGAGCGTGGCGGCAACCGCCGAGCCGAGCGTGAGGAAGAAGATGCCCACCGGCGCCGCCGTCTGGATGCCGCAATCCATGCCGCACATTGTGCCCGGGCACGCCGCCCGGCGCATCCCGACCGCGCTCTGCCGGGCGTGGCCGGCGACCTGGCGCTGCCGCCGTCTCCCCGCGGGATGCACTCGGCTCGGCTTTGCGGCTGCGTGCGCGGCTGCTAGAATGCCACTTCGCCGCGCGCGCCGGCCGCGTGGGTCCCGGCTTCGCCCGGCATCGTCACGGGGGGGCGTAGTTCAGCTGGTGAGAACGCCGGCCTGTCACGCCGAAGGGCGCGGGTTCGAGTCCCGTCGCTCCCGCCACTATCCCTTCTCTGCAGCCATTTCCGTGATCGCGCGTTGTCCTGGCACCTGGGCCGCGACGGTGCGGTCAGGCGGCCGTCTTCGGGACCCGCGCGGGAGGCTTCGTCGAGTCGTGCGTCGGCGGATCAGGCGTGGTTCTCCGGGCTGGTCCGGGGAGCGGCATTGAGGCCGGCGTCCCGGCCCAGTCGCAGGCGCGCGACGCCCAGGACGATGGCGGCGAGCAGGGCACAGGCGGCGCCGTAGACGAAGGTGGCCCAGGGGGCCACTGCGCTCCACAGCACGCCGCCTATGCTGCTCGCCGCGAAGCTCGCCAGCCCGCTCGCCGTGTAGTACAGGCCGAGCGCCGAGCCGTGCTCCTTTGGTGGGATGGCGCGGCTCACGAGCGCCTTGCTGGTGCCCTCGGTGGCAGCGATGTACACGCCGTAGAGGGCGAACAGCCCGACCATGAACGGCCACGAGTCGGCCGTGGCGAAGCCCAGATAGACGAGCGCGAACACAAGGAACCCCACGAGCACGAGCGGGAGCTGACCCACGCGGTCGCTGACGTGTCCCAACGGGATCGAGAACCCCGAGTAGACCACGTTGTACAGCACGTAGAGCAGGATCACCCCGGTGACGCCGGCGGCCGTGGACTGCGCGCTGGGCATGATGGCGTCCTGTGCCTTGAGCAGGATGAACATGTCGCTGGAGTTGCCGACGCTGAAGACGAGTGTTCCCAGCAGCAGCCAGCGGAACGCCGGCGCCTTTGGCAGCGAGAGACGGAAGGCTGCGCGATGCGGCTCCTGCCGGTGTTCGTGCACGAACAGCACGATCACGAGCACGCCGATGAGGCCGGGGACCACCGCGATCGCGAAGACCCATCGGAGTGGCACGTCCAGCTGGATGAGCAGGATTGCGACGAGCGGTCCAAGAACCGCTCCCATGGTGTCCATGGCGCGATGCAGGCCGAAGGCGATACCGCGCTCGTCATCCTTGGCGCTGGCGGCGATCAGAGCGTCGCGGGGAGCGCCGCGCATGCCCTTGCCCAGACGGTCCACGAAGCGGCCGACCAGGGCGACCGGCCAGACCGTGGCCGCGGCGATGATCAGCTTGCCGAGGCCGGCAAGGCCGTAGCCGAAGGCGGCGAAGATGCGGCGCCGGCCGGTGTAGTCACTCCACTGGCCGAAGGGGTACTTCGTGATGCTGGCCGTGGCTTCGGCGATGCCTTCTATGACGCCCAGCACCGCGGCCGGCGCGCCGAGCACCGTGGTGATGAAGAACGGGAACAGCGGATAGACGATCTCGGTGCTCAGGTCGGCGAAGAAGCTGACCCAGCCGAGCGAGCCGATGTTGGGGTCGAGACGGCGCAGCCGCGCCCGCCAGCCGTCATGCTGCGCGGCGGGCTTTTGAGGCACCGCCTGTGTCACCCGCTCGGTGACGGATGGGTTCGACATATCGGGCGAACACTCGCCCGCACTCTTGCCGGTATCGTTCACAAGCTGCGTCCCGTGTCCGCTCCCGCCGTGGTCGCTTCCGCCGGAGGATACCCCAGGGACGTATGCCGGTGCGTGCGCCGGGCGGCCGTCCCGGTGTGCTCAGAATGGGCGACGCCTAGCAGTAACGGGCCGCCGGTGGATGCGCGATAATCCACGAATGAGGGAGGCCTGGCGGACAATCTCGTGCACTGGTGCGGCGCATGCCGCTGCCTTGGTCGCTGCGGTCGTCTGCTCTCTCGCGCTGAATGGGCTCGCTCCAGCACGGGCGCAGGCGACCGCACCTCCCTCGTCTTCCTCCCTGTCCCTCTCGGCGCTTGGAGCCAACGCCCCTATCACCTTCCGCATGTTCTCCGCGAACAGCCCGTGGAACACGGACATCTCCCAACTGCCGGTGCATCCACGATCCAGCGCCTACCTCGCCGCCATGGGTCTCGACACCGAGGTCCATCCCGACTTCGGCACCGTCTGGAACGGGGCGCCGAACGGGCTTCCCTATGTGCTCGTGCGCGGGACCCAGAAGCGCGTGCCGGTCGTCTTCTACTACGGGGCGGAGAGCGATCCGGGGCCATACCCCATCCCTCGCAACGCGCCCATCGAGGGCGGCTCCCAGGCCACGGGCGACCGCCACATCCTGGTGGTCGACGTGGACCGCCGGCTGCTCTACGAGGTCTACGACGCGCACTACAACACCGCTCGCGGGCGCTGGGACGCCGGGTCGGGCGCGATTTGGGACCTGCGCGCCAACAGCGTGCGGCCGGACACGTGGACCAGCGCCGACGCCGCCGGGCTGCCCATGCTGCCCGGCCTGGTGCGGTACGACGAGGTACAGCGCGGCGAGATCACGCACGCGTTGCGGTTCACCGTCTCTGAGACGCAGCGCGCCTACGTGTACCCGGCCACCCACTTCGCCAGCGACCTGACCGACAAGGATCTGCCGCCCATGGGCCTGCGCGTACGGCTGCGCGCCGACTACCCCGTCGCGGATTTCCCGAGCGACGTGAGGGTCATCCTGCGGGCGCTCAAGAAGTACGGCATGATCGTGGCCGACAACGGGGGCCCTTGGTACATCAGCGGGGCCCCCGATCCGCGTTGGAACGACGAGACGCTGCACGAGATCACCCGGGTCAAGGGCAGCGACTTCGAGGTGGTCGACACCAGCAGCATCGAGCCGGCGGCTCCCGTGGTCTATGCGGGGCGTGCGTGCAAGCTGCGGCGCGGCGGCACGCTCCGCCGGTGGGGCTGCTTCGCCGACCCGCGCGGCAGCGAGTGGTCGGCCACGGTGGACTACGGCGACGGCAGCGGCACGCGAACCGTCGCCGTCCGCGACTACCAGCGCTTCCGCCTGGTGCACCGCTACACCCACACCGGCAAGTACCGCGTCGCGGTCCGTGTGACCGACGCGCGCGGCGCCACCGGTCGCTACGGCTTCACCGTCGTCGTGCGCCGCTGAGCGGTCGCGCTGCCGCGCGGACGCTCACTCGCCCTCGGCCACCTGGCCGTCCACCGCCAGTGGGCCGGCCGCCCCTCACCTCCGGTCGCCGGGTCGCGCGCCGGTAGCGCGCGGCGGCGTCAGGGCGCCGCCGCAGGCGGCGCGCCTCATTCGCCGGCCGTGCTCGGGTCGCGCACCAGCGCCATGAACAGCGTAGCGTCGCTGTGCTTCTCGGTGAGCACGACCAGGTACGGCCGGTCGGCGCGTACGTTGAACCCCTCGACCGGCATCGCCGTGGTGCCCACGATGGCGCCGGTCGCGGCCGCCGCCTCCACGCCCTGCTCGTTCACCTCGAGGATCGCCTTCTGGACGATCGACTGGATGAAGAGCGGATCGACGTCGGCCACCTCGGGGAACTCCGCCTGCTCGGGGTCGAAGGCGCTCGTCATGCCGGCGGCCACGAGGTCGCCCTTGAGGTCCTGGGCCGTGTACTTGAGGCTCAGGCGCGGCATGGCGAGGTCGCCCTCGGACGTCTCGGCCTGCGCGAACAGGTTGGTGAGGCCCGAAGCCGCGGCCGCGTCCGAGTACGGATCGGGAGGCGCCCCAGACGACGCGTTGTCGCCCGCGCCCGCCGAGTCCTCCCCGGCCAGAGCCGTGAGCACGGTCTGCGGCGTCTCACTGCCCTTGGGCACTATGACCCAGAAGTCAATGGGGCCGCTGGTGGAGAGCTGCACAGCGTCGCACAGCTCGGTTGAAGCGGCCCTCGTCTCCAGATGCGCATGCATCATCGGCACATCCACGGCATCGCCGTTCGTCAGGTTGAACGGCTCCTGCTGGGTGGCCTCCTTCTCGAAGTGCTTCCAGCGGACCTTCAGGTGGATCGTGTCGACCAGTGTGAGCAGCGTGGTGTTCGAGAAGTCGCCGGGTGTGACCACGTCCGTGATCTTGCCGGCGGTGCGTTCTTCCACCCAGCTGTTGATCTGAGCGGCTGCCTTGACGGGGTCGTTGGGCAGCGGCCGCGTGCTCGCCGCGAAGTACTCCTTGTTCAGGACGAGGAAGGGCTCCCTGAACGGCACGCCGTCGCGCAGCCAGAGTGAGTTCGCGATCTGCACCTCGGGCTTCTTGCCGGACTGGGCGGTGACGATGAGGTCCGCCCAGCCCTGGTTGACCGCGGCTTGATCGAGACCGTCGACTTGGAGCGCGCGGCGCATCTGGGCGGCCGTATCGCCGGAGGCGCCGTTGAGCAGCATCGCGAGCACGGCGTGGAGCGAGGCGGGGCTCACGACGACGTTGCTGTCCGTGAGCGCGGCCTCGCGTGACAGGAGGTCGACGCCGAAGCGGGCCAGCGGGTCTGCCAGCGCGCGCGCATCCGCGGAGTCGCCGGCGGCGCTCCCCCTAGTCGGCAGCTCGGCGGCGGTCGCCGAAGGGGAGCCGGTCGTAAGCACCACGGCGACCGTGACCGCCACTGTGACCACGACGACGGCGATGACGATGAGGACGATCTTGCGCATGACGTGCTCCATTCCGCGCTGCCGCTTCATCCGTGGAGACGGCCGGGCGCGCGCCGAGGTTCGCGGGCTCCGTCGGGGTTCACGTGGCCCGCTCGCGGCGCGGCGTCAGTCCTGCGACCGCAGCGCCTTGACGACCTCAGCGGCGAACTCCTCGGCCGCGCTGGGCCCGTTGCCGGTGACGATGCGTCCGTCCACCGCGACCGCCGTGTCCTCGACCGTGCAGCCACCATCCTCGAGTTCCTGCTTGGCCTCAGACGTCACTACGCCGCGCTTGCCCTCCAGCACGCCGGCGCGCGCCAGGATCACCGGAGCCAGGCAGATGGCGGCGACCACTTCGTCGGCCGCCGCCGCGTCGCGGACCAGGGCCTGGAGCTCGGCATTGTCGTAGAGCGCCTCGGTGCCGTAGCCGCCGACGAGTACCACGCCAACGTAGTCGCCGGCCGCGGCGTCTGCGATCTTCAGGTCTGCGCGCACGTGCACGTCGCTGGAGACGCTATCGCCGCCCTCTGCATTGGCTATCTGCATGGGATACCCCGCGTCGCCCAGCGCGGATACGACCGCGCCGTACTCGACCTGCTGGAAGTCACGGTCTGGCACCACGACGAGCACGGTGCCGAGTCCGGGCGAAGCGCTGTAGCTGGCCTTCGGCGAGACGACAACCCCGCCATCGGAGCCGCAGCCGGCGAGAGCCGCCACAGCCATGCCGAGAAGCAGTACCAGGATGGCGCTCGCGACGGCCGACCGTCGCCTGGCTGCGTCGCCCGGAACGGCCGCGACCCGCTTGCGCGCTCCGCGGGCGACAGGTGACGCCTGCGCGCCGCCGCAGAGGCGCCGGTCCGCCGCGTCGCTTAGGCGCCGGAAGTGCTCGAGAGAGCGCCTCATGGCCGCTCCTTTCGCCGTTGCGACGAGGGCGGCGGGCACGCCGCCCCAGTCAATCCTCGTATATCGCCCAGACCTTGCGCACGGGTTCCAGATTGCGCCAGAAGCCGCTGGAGCCCTTGGGCGTGTCCAGGATGTCGCCCGGTCCGGCCTTGACCACAGACCCGTCGGCGAGCTCTATCTCGACGTGGCCCTCGAGGATGTACGCGATCTCGTGGTAGGGCCGCGTGAACGGGCGGCGCTGCACGTCCCGCTCCCAATAGCCGACACTGAACCTGGCGTCCGGAGAGACGCTGGCGGTGAACTCGCGGCCCGGCGGGTCCGTCTCCTCCGGCTGCCTGGCGGCCTCCTCCCAGGTGACGTCGCTCGGGCGGATGACTCTGATCTGTTGAGCGTCGCTCATGTGGCGGTCCCTCATCCCTCGGTACGGTCACGCGTCCGTGCCCTCACCCTCTTATAGCAGCGCCGCTTCGAGCGGACAAGGGAGGGGATCGGCGCAAGGCGCCGTCGCGGATGAGACGGCACGAGTGCCCGTATATGCTTCATTCAGGCTGGTCGACGAAGGGGTGACACCGTGCGAGGACTTCAGGACAAAGTCGCCGTCGTCTCGGGTGGATCGTCCGGCATAGGACGCGCGTGCGTGGAACGGCTCTGCGCCGAGGGCTGTCGCGTGGTCATCGGCGCGCGCGACGAGGAGCGGGCCCGCGAAGCGGCAGCGGCCGGTGAGGTCGCCTGGGCGGCACGTGCAGCAGCCGGCAGTGGGGCTGGCCGCATGGCCGCGGCAGATAGAACGGGCGCGACGATCGGCGCTGAAGGTACGGCGACCGGTCGCACGCACGTAGTCATAGGCGACCTGCGCCATGTGGCGGAGTGCCGGCGGCTGGTCGCCGAGGCCGTCGCCAGGTTCGGCCGTCTCGATATCCTCGTGAACAACGCCGGCGTGTGGCTTGAGAAGCCCAGTCTCGAGGTCACCGAGGCAGACTACGACTCGTGCATGGACCTCAACCTGAAGGCGGCGTTCTTCCTCATGCAGGCGGCCGTCGCCCAGATGGTGGCGCAGCGGGAAGCGGCGGGCGGCGAGGCGGGGGCAGCCATCGTCGCCGCCACGGCCGCGGCCACGGTGGACGGCGGCGCGGCGGCCCCGCCCGCCCGGTCTGGCGAGGACGCAGCCGCTGCGCCCGCCCAGTCTGGCGTCGTTGTGAACATCGCTAGCGACAGCGGCACGCACGGCGAGCCGGACGCCGCCCTCTACGCGGCGTCGAAGGCCGGGCTCATCATGGCCGGCCGCTCCTTTGCCCGCGACTTCGGGCCGCACGGCATCCGCGTTGTCAACGTCTGCCCCGGCATCGTCCACACGCCGCTCCTCGAGCGGGCCATCGCGGAGTCCCCAGACCCCGAGGCCTACAAGAGTTGGCAGGCGGACGGCTACGCGCTCGAGCGCATAGGGCGGCCGGAGGAGATCGCCTCGGTGGTAGCCTTCCTGGCCAGCGACGAGGCGAGCTTCGTCACCGGCGCGAGCTGGCTCGTTGACGGCGGGTTCACGGCGTGACGGCGCTCGCGGCAGAGCGCGGGCGCCCGGGACGCACGGATGGCGCGCCCGAAGGACCGCGCTCGAGCGGGGGCTCGAGCGCGCGAGAGGAGTCACCTACGAGCTCCGAACGACCGGCGGGACGGGTGCGCGCCGAGCGGCCGGCGGGAGCGTGAGTGCGTGAGCGCGCCGGACGCCCAGCAGCCCCGGAGCGAGGGCCGCAGCAAGATAGCCCTCGCCGACTTCTCCCTGTTCGCCATAGCCGTCATCTGGGGCTTCAACTTCGTGGTCATCAAGGACGCCATCGGGCGTATGGACCCGATGCTCTACACCATGCTCCGCTACGTCATCGCCTTCGTTCTGCTGGCCGCCATCATGCCCAGGAGCGTGCTGCGCGCCTCGCGCAAGGACTGGATGTACGGCGGCATCCTGGGCGTGTTCTACCTCTCGGCGCTGGTCATCCAGACGTATGCCCTGCAGTGGACCACCCCGGGAAAGTCGGGCTTCATCACCGGTCTCAACGTGGTCATGGTGCCGTTCCTGTTCTGGATCATCGCCCGGCGCTCCCCCGGCTTGTTCCAGATCGTGGGGGCCGTGGTCGCCACCGTTGGTCTGGGAGTCCTCTCGCTGCGCGGTGACTTCACGATCAGCCTAGCCGACGGCCTCACCCTGATCTGCGCCTTCTGCTATGCCATGCACATCACGGCCACCGGCTTCTTCGCGCCCAAGGTGGAACCGGCGACGCTGGCGGTCACGCAGATCGGCGTGGCGATGGTGCTGTGCCTGATCGCCACACCCTTCGTCACGGACGTGACCGCCACGTTCGACCTCTCCTGGCGCGCCTGGCTGGCGGTGATCTGGACGGCGCTGAGCGGCACGGTCTTCGCCTTCCTGGTGCAGTCGTGGGCGCAGCGCCATACGTCGTCCACGCACGCGGCGGTCCTGCTCTGCTTGGAGAGCGTGTTCAGCGCGGTATTCGGGGTCATCTTCGGCATGGACAGCGTGACCTGGCGGCTGCTCACCGGTGCCGGCCTCATCTTCGCCGGCATCCTGATCATCGAGGCGCTGCCGGCGCGCGTGGAGCGCCGCGCCAACGGCACCGGCTGCTGACATCACGGGAAGCCGTGCGAGCGCTACGGGCGATTGGACTAGGAGTCGCCGGAGCCGCCAACAGTCGCATCGGCCACCGCGCCGCGTCCGGCATGGTGTGAGAAACTGAGTACATGCCGCAGACGGTCGTCATCTTCGAGAGCAAGCACGGACTCAGCGAGACCATAGCTCGCGACGTCGGCCGCATCCTGGGGCCGGCGCGCGTGTGCCGGGCGCGGGAGCTCGGCGATCTGGGCGCGGCCGGAGCAGTCGTGGACGCGCAGGCAGGCGGCGCGCCGGTAGCAGGCGGCCTGGGCGCGGGGACCGTTGGCGGAGCTGGCATTGGGAGCGCCGACTCGGCTGTCCGGGATGCCGCCTTCGTCGTCATCGTGGCGCCGGTTTACCGCCACGCGCCGGACGAGCACATCATGGAGTTCGCGCGCGCCAATCGCGACTGGCTGCGTGCGCGCCACGTGGCGCTCGTCTGCATCGGTCTGGCCACCAGCCCCGGCGCTGTGAGCGCCTACCTAGCCCCGCTCAAGGAGATCCTCGGCGACTGCGTGGTCTGGACCGGGGGACTCGGCGGGCGCGTGGCTATGGATTGGCTCGACGAGGCGGACAGGGCAGACATCGAGTGCGTCACCGGCATGCGCGACCATCGCGGCTTGTCGGAGATGGACGCCTACTCCGCCGAGGCCGTCGCCGAAGCCGCGCTGGCCATCAAGGACGTGCGGGACTCGTTCGCCGCGGTGGCGCCGGCCGACGAAGTGCGCCGGTGCCTGGACGACTTCCTGGCCGCTCACAACACGTGCACGCTCTGCACCGGCGCCGGCGAGCACGTGCGGGCCACCCCCATCGAGTACGTCTACCGTGACGGGGAGCTCTACCTGCTCAGCGAGGGCGGCGAGAAGTTCGCCCACCTCATGGTCAACGCGCATGTCTCGGTGGCCGTCTTCAACCCGTACAAGGGGATGGACACGCTGGCGGGGCTTCAGCTCATGGGCCGGGTCGAGCTGGTCCCGGAGGGCAGCGAGCAGTACCTCTCGGCGCTGCACTGGCGCGGCCTCGACCCTGCCGACGCGGCCGCCCTGCCGTTCACGCTCACACTGCTGCGCGTGCACATAGACCGGGCAGAGTTCGTGTGGTCGGGCTTCAAGGAGCTCGGCTACGACCGTCGCCAGATCTACGTATTCCCGGCGCCGCGACCGGCGTCGCCGGGCGAGCCTCGGAGCTGAAGTCATGATCGATAAGGCATATGAAGATGTCCGCGTAGAAGGCCACCTCATCGACTCCCTCATGCTGCCCCGGATCTGGGACGACATCATGGACCTGGAGGGCGGCTTCGAGGTGCTCTCGTTCGACGTGGGTCGCACCCAGAACGACAAGTCCGTGGCGGTGCTGCGCGTCTTCGGGCGCGACGCGGCTCACCTCGACGCGATCCTGCGCGCAATCACCGAGCACGGCGCGGTGTCCGTGGCCGGCAGCGACGCGCCGCTGGAGGCGGCGCCTACGGACGGCGTGTTCCCCGAGGGCTTCTACGCCACCACCAATATGGAGACGCACGTGCGCATCGACGGCGCCTGGGTCACAGTGCGCAACCCCGAGATGGACTGCGGCGTGCGCGTGGATCGCGCGACGGGCGAAGCGGAGACAGTACCCATCGCGGACGTGAAGAAGGGCGAGCTCTATGTGGTGGGGCACAGCGGCGTGCGCGTGCTGCCGCTGGAGCGCACGCGTGAGAGCCAGCCATTCGAGTTCATGGCCAGCACCGTGTCGTCGGAGAAGCCCAAGGCGCTCATCATCCGCGAGGTGGCGCGCCTGTTGCGGAGAGTCAGGGAGTCGGGCAAGGAGATCATCGCGGTCGTGGGGCCGGCGGTAGTGCACACCGGTGCTGGCCCCCATCTGGCCCGTCTGATAGAGGGCGGCTTCGTCACGGTGCTGTTCGGCGGCAATGCCGTGGCCACGCATGACTGCGAAGCCGCCATCCTCGGGACCTCCCTCGGCATCTCGCTGCGGGAGGGTTCACCGGTGGCCGGCGGCCATACCCATCACCTGCGTGCCATCAATGCCGTCCGGCGGGCGGGCGGCTTCGAGGCGGCCGTGGAGCAGGGGCTGCTGACGAGCGGCATCATGTACACGCTCGTCAAGACCGGCACGCCCTACGTGCTCGCCGGCTCGTTGCGCGATGACGGGCCCATGCCGGGCGTCATCTCCAACGCCATGGAGGCGCAAGCGGCCATGCGGCCGTACTGCCGCCGCGCCGGCGCCTGCCTCATGCTGAGCACCATGCTGCACAGCATCGCCACCGGCAACATGCTGCCAGCCGCCGTGCACACCGTCTGTGTGGACATCAATCCCGCGGTCGTCACGAAGCTGGCCGACCGCGGCAGCTTCCAGGCGATCGGCATCGTCACGGACGTCGGCCTCTTCCTGGAGCAGCTGGCCAACGAGCTCGGCTGCTGAGGCGCCTCGGCCGGGCTTAGCCTGCCTTCGTCGCCTCAGCGCTCGCGCGCGGGCTCCGCGAGCGTCTGCTGCGGTAGAAACTGCCTCTCAAGGTAGAATCTGCCAACCCGTCACCCATCAGAGGGAGTCACCATGCCCTTGTCGATCAAGAACGCGGAAGCCGAGCGATTCGCGCGTGAGCTCGCGCACGAGACGGGCGAGTCGCTCACCACGACCGTCACACGGGCGCTCGAGGAGCGACTGGTGCGGGTGCGCGGCCGGCGGTGGGCCAAGGACTGTCGCCGCCAGGCTCTGGAGATCGTGGCCCGGTGCGCGTGGCTGCCGGATCTCGACACGCGGACGCCGGACGAGATCCTCGGGTATGGCGGCGGCCGCGCGCTCCGCGAGGA
>CAZIGT010000001.1:31061-53867 GCA_964538465.1 uncultured Thermoleophilia bacterium
GACGTCGACGGCTTCCGTGACGGAGACGCGCTGCTCGAAGGCGGGACGCGGCGATGAGCCTCTGGGATCCGTTCGCCGAACGGTCCGGAGACGCTCCCGGCCGGCGCGGCGGCGCTCCCGGCCGGTCGCCCGGTGCGGCCGCCGCCCCCGCCTCCTCCCAAGCGGCCACTACCGCTGCAGATGGCCTGACGGATGCGCGAGCGGGCGCGCCGGGGGGCATCGTCCTCGACAGCTCGGCGCTCATCGCGCTGCTTCTCGAGGAAGAGCGGTCGGTCGCCTATCTCGACACGGTGCTCGCGGCCGACACACGGATGATCAGCGCCTTCAACCTGCTCGAGACGGCGATCGTCGCCGAGGCGCGCAAGGGCTGGACGGCCGAGCTCGCCCTCGAATCCCTCTGCTCGGCGCTGGGGATCGACGTCATGCCGGTGACGCCCGAGCAGGCGAACTTGGCCGCGGACGCCTGGAGGCGTTTCGGCGAAGGGCGTCATGAGGCGCAGTTGAACCCGGGGGACTGCTGCGCGTACGCGCTGGCGCGCAGCACGGGCTTCCCTCTGCTCGCCGACGGGGACGGCTTCCTCAAGACCGACGTGGCCGTCGTCACCGTCGAGACGGCGAACTGAGGCCTGCCGCCGACCGCCCGGCGGGACCGCTACGCGGCGAGCCGAAGTGGGGCGGCGCCCGGCAGGGCCGGCTGAGTGGTGAGCTATGGCGGGCCCATCCGGAAGCCACCGTGCGGTGGCTTCCCGGCGGCGCGTCGTTCGACAGCCGGGTGAACGGGCCGGGCGAGGACGGCGCATGGCGGCACGCCCGGCCCCGCATGAGACTCGTGCCGATGGGCATAACGTGCTCAGCCATCGGTGCACAGGGCGCGGCGCGAGCGGTCGCGCCCGCTCAGGCCTGAACAGCTGATCCGGACTGTGAGGATGCCATGAAGCCACGGGAGATCCGTCCCAATGTGTACCTCGCCGGCGCCGTGGACTGGGACCGGCGCCTGTTCGATTCGCTCATTCCCCTGCCGCAGGGCACGAGCTACAACGCCTACATCGTCAAGGGTTCGGAGAAGACCGCGCTTCTGGACACGGTGGACCCGCCCAAGTGGGAGACGCTCAAGGCGCAGCTCGCCGGCTTTCCAGGGATCGACTACGTCGTCCACCACCACGGCGAGCAGGACCATTCGGGGAGCTTGCCGTGCGTGCTCGAGCTCTACCCCGACGCAGTGGTCGTGACCAACGAGAAGTGCAAGGCGGAGCTGATCGACCACCTGCACGTGGCGGAGGACCGGTTCCAGACCATCAAGGACGGTGAGACGCTGTCTCTCGGCGACAAGACTCTGCGCTTCGTGTTCACGCCGTGGGTGCACTGGCCGGAGACGTTCGGTTCGTTCCTGGAAGAGGACGGGATCTACTTCGGCTGCGACTTCTTCGGTAGCCATCTGGCCACCACGGACATGTTCGCCACGCCGGCCGTGGTCGACGGCCCGGCCAAGCGCTATTACGCAGAGATCATGATGCCGTTCGCGGCCACCGTCGCCAAAGACGTCGACAAGGTCACGGCGCTGCCGCTGCAGGTCATCGCGCCCAGCCACGGGCCGCTGTACGACAGGCCGGAGCTGATTGTCGACGCGTACCGCGACTGGACGAGCGGGGAGCCGCGTAACCTCGTGGTGATCCCGTTCGTGAGCATGCACGAGAGCACGCGGCTCATGGTCGACTACCTCACGGCCGCGCTGGCGGAGCGTGGCGTGGCCGTGGAGCGCTTCGACCTCACCACCGTCGACTTGGGCGACCTGGCCATGGCTCTGGTCGACGCGGCCACGGTGGTCATCGGCACGCCCACGGTGATCCGCGGGCCGCATCCGCTGGCGGCCTATGCGGCCCTCGTCGCCAACACGCTGAAGCCGAAGGCGCGGTGGGCGAGCGTGATCGGGTCGTACGGGTGGGCCGGCAAGGCGACGGAGACGCTCGCCGGCCTCATGGGCGACCTCAAGGTCGAGCTGATCGATCCGGTGATGGTGAAGGGGTTGCCGCGCGAGGAAGGCTACGCGGCGCTGGACGCGCTGGCCGACACGATCGCGGCGAAGCACGCGGGGCTGCCGCCGCGCTGAGCCGCCGAGCCGAGCCCCTGTGGCGGCATCGCGGCGCCCTGCCACTGCGCTGTGCCGCAAGCTGAGCCGCCTCTCAGCGCCGCTCATCTGCTTGCCGCCCAGACCGCGCCGCCGATAGTGTTCGAGGATGCTGACCGTTCTGAGCGGCCTCCTCTCGGCGACCTCATACGCCTTCAGCGACTTGTTCTCGCAGTGCATGTCGCGGCGCGTGGGGCTCACTCGCGTGCTCGTGTGGGTGCTGACCATAGGTATCGTGGTCGTGGTGCCTACGGCGCTGCTCGTGGACGGCGTGCCGCACGGGGGCGCCCAGTGGCGCGCCGTCGGGTATTCGATGGGCGCCGGCGCGCTGTACCTGGGCGCGTACTTCACGCTCCTTGCCGCACTCAAGGTGGGCGATCTCTCCCTGGTGGCCGTGCTGAGCTCCCTGCAGGGGCTCTTCACCACGGTCTTCGCCATCATCGGCGGCGAGAAGGTGACCCCCTTGCTGGGCTTGGGCCTGGGCCTCGCCATCGTGGGAGGCGCCCTGGCGGCGGCGCAAGGGCGGGCGAAGACGGCGAGAGGGTCCGGATGGGCGGTCCTCTCCGGCCTGATTTTCGCCCTCACCATGGTCGTCTTCGACCGCGCCGGCGACATCTCGTGGCTATCGCAGGCCGCGTACTCGCGGCTCACGTCGGCGGTCCTCTTCGTGCCGCTCGCCGTGGTGGTACTGAGACGGGCGCGCTCCCGGCGGCTCGGCTCGGCGGGAACGGATGAGAACGTGGCGCAGACAGCAGCCGTGGCGAACGGTGCGAAGGCGGACACCGTGAGCGCCGCCGCTGCGGGCGCGGCGGTCGTGGCGGACGCGGGCGGCGCCGTATCGGACTCGCCCGCAGCGGACCCGGCGGCGGACCCACCCACAGCGCACCTGCCCCAGGCAGACCCGGCGGCACCGCTCAGCCGCTCGGAAGCCCTCACCTGCGCCGCCGCCGGCATACTCGAGCTTCTCGGCCTTGTCCTGATCACAGTCTCGATCCAGCTCGGGCCGCTCTCCGTGGCTGGTGTCACGGCCGCGCAGTTCGGCACCGTGGCGGTGATCCTCGGACTCGTGCTGCTCAAGGAACGGCCGCGCAAGCACCAACTCGTCGGCGTGGTGTTCACGATGGTGGCCGTCAGCCTGCTGAGCGCCATCGGCTGAGCGCGGTCGGGCGCGATCCTCACGCGGATCGCGGTTTCTGCGCGCTCAGCCCACCGGCGAACGTAGCGCCAGCAGGTCCGCGTAGACGGCATATGCGGTCTGCGGCACCAGGGCGGCCATCTCGCTGATCACCACGTCGGCCATCAGGTCCGTGTGCAGGAGCACGCCGAGCGACGAGCCCTTGACCGGGGCCAGCGGGTGGTCGAGCGGGATCTCTGTGAGGCGGACCGAGGCTTCGACGTGGCCGACGCTGCGGCCGCTGCCGCGGCCGCCGGTGGATGGTCCTGCCCCGGCAGCGGGGTCGGCGGGGCCGTCGACCCGGCGCGCGGTGCACAGCACGCACAGCTTGCGGCCGGCTGCCGCCGCGGCGCGCACCTGCTCCGGCGTGATGCCGCGGATGCTGTCGCGCGGGATCTCCGCCGGCGTGATGCCCGCGCCCATCGCCACGTTGGCCAACGCGGCCGTCTTGCAGGCGCCGTCCACGCCGTCGATGTCGTGGCTGGGATCGGCTTCCGCGTAGCCTTCGGCCTGGACCTGGGCGAGGGCCTCGTCGAACGGACGGCCCGCGCCCACTGCCGCGATGATGAAGTTGCCGGTGGCGTTGAAGATCGCCTCGAAGCCGAGGATGCGGCACGATCGCAGGCAGTAGTCGAGAAGGCCGAAGACCGGCATGCCGTCGGCCACCGTTCCCTCGAAGCGCCAGCGGCGACCGAGTTCGCCGGCGAGTGCCTGCAGGCGATCGTACTGCCAGGCCACCGGGCCCTTGTTGACGGTGATGACGTCCATGCCCAGGCGGAAGGCAGTCTCGATGTGGCCGGAGGCCACGGGCGCGCCGTCATCCTCCATGACCGTGGCCTCGACCATGAGGTCGGCGTTGGAGCGACGCAGCAGCTCGTCGGCCGGCCGTGGCGGGTCCGGCAGGCGATCGCCAGCGCGCTCCACGCGCGCCAGGAGCTCGCCCGGTTCTACGCCGGCCGGCTCGAGGAACGAGGCGTGACGGGTACCAGCCGCAGCTACCAGCACCCGCAGCCCTTCGGCGGCCAGCGATGCGCGCTCGCGCGCTGCCAGCGCGCAGAACTCGCGCGCTACGTTGCCGAAGCCGAGCAGGGCGATCTTGACGGTGCTCAGGTCAGCTGCGGATGCGGAGCCGCCTGCGGAGCCGGGGCTGGTGGTGGAGCTGGAGGCGGCGGGACCGTTGGCCGAGGTGGAGCCACCTGCCCGTGCCCGCGCGCCCACCGAGGAAAGGTCTGCGGCGCCGCTCATTTGGCGCCCGCCAGCGCCGCCACGGCCGCGATCACCCGCTCGACCTCGTCGGCCGTGTTGTACGGGCAGAGACCCACCCGCAGCAGGCCGCCGCTGTCGGCGATGCCCGCGAGCTCGACGACGCGAGCGGCGTAGAAGTCGCCGTCCCACACGAACAAACCCTGCTCGCCGAGCGTGCGCGCCATATCCGGGGCCGGGTGGCCGTCCAGCGTGAACGACACGGTGGACGTGCGCGGGTGACCGGCCGGCGGTCCGTAGATGCGCAGGCCGGGCAGGGCGCTCAGCCCGTCGATGAGTCGCTGCGCCAGCGGTCGCTCGTAGGCCTCCATGGCGTTCATGCCGGCGACCACGGCTGTGCGGCGGTCGAGGCTCTCGCCGCCGTCGGCATGGTGACGACCCACGTCGGCGATGAACTCGACCGCCTCCGCCGCGCCGGCGATGCCCTCATGGCACAGCGTGCCGGTCTCGAAGCGGTACGGCGGCTCTTCCTCCTGCGTCTTGAGCTTCAGCGGCCGGATACGGTCGTTGACCTCGTTCCGCACGTAGAGGGCGCCGATGTGCGGCCCGAAGAACTTGTACGGCGAGCAGACCAGGAAGTCGCAGCCTATGTCCTTGACGTCGATGGCGCCGTGCAGCGCGTAGTGGACGGCGTCCACGTAGCAGAGGGCGCCCACGGAGTGGGCCAGCTCAGTCGCCCGCTTCACGTCGTTGACGGTGCCTGTGGCGTTCGAAGCGTAACCCAGGGCAACCAGTCGCGTGCGGTCGTTCACAAGCTTCTCGAACTCGGGCCAGACGACCGTGCACGATCCAACGTCGACCGGGACTTCTCGCACGACGATGCCGCGTTCCTCCAGGTGCAGCCACGGACCGCGATCCGCCTCGTGGTCCAGAGCGGTGATCACCACCTCGTCGCCGGGTTTCCAGTCCCGCGCCAGGCTTTGTGCCACGAAGATGGTGAGCGTGGTCATGTTGGTGCCGAAGCTCACCTCGCTCGCCCGCGCGCCCAGCAGGTCGGCCAGGGCGGCGTGCGCGTTCTCGATGATGACGTCTGATTCCTCGCTGGTGGCGAACAGCCCGTGGATGTTGCAGTTGTGGTTGAGGAGATAGTCGGTGACGGCGTCGACGACCCGCTGTGGCACCTGCGTGCCGCCGGGGCCGTCGAGATAGGCGGCCGGATAGCCGTTGACGATGCGGCCCATGGCCGGGAACTGCGAACGGATGTACTCGACGTCGAACTGCTTCATGCTTGCCGCCGCCTTTCGGGGGGTTGTACGGGTGAGGGCTGTCGCCGGACGGTGCGGCCGGGTGTGGAGCCGGCGCGAGCGGTGAATCTGGGCACGCCCGGTTCTTACTCGGCGCGCCGAAGGCTGTCAACCAGGAGCCGGTGCGGGCCACTGCCGGTGTGCTACGCGGCCGTCGCGGGGCGGTGCGGCGCCGGGGCTGGGTGATCCGCTGGCGCTACTTGGGTTCGGGTGAACGCCGCCGCCCGCGCGTCGCGCCGCGCCGACGTGCGGGCTATACGCCGCCGTCTGTCCGCGGCGTGGCCTGTGAGAACATAGGCGCATGAGCGCGAGCGAGGAGACTCACGCGGGGCTCTCCGGCGTCTACCAGGTCGTCTGCTTCGACTGGGGCTGCGCCGGCGTCAAGGCAGCCGTCCGCGAGCAGGCGGCGGAAGCGGACGGCGGGCGTGGCGACGGGGGCGGGCGCGGCGGCGGCGGAAGCGGATCTGGTCCGGGAGACCCCGCCGCCGCGCTGCGCTCGCGTGTGGAACGGCTCTGCGCCCTGGGTGTGGACGTGGGTGTGATCGCCGAGGGTGATCTCGCGACCGTCGACGGGGTGCTCCGCGCCCGCCCCGGGGTCGAGGGGCGCCTCTTCCTGCTCTTGTCCGGCGGCACCGAGGTATACGTGGTCGGGCCCAAGGGGCCACGGTCGGTCCTGCGCCGCCAGGTGACCGACCAGGAGCGCGAGGCGGTCGCCGCCGCGGCCGGGATCGTGCGCGACGCGCTCGTCGGCCGGGACGTGCAGGTGAAGGTGACCGAGCCGCGGGCCGGCCGTCACGTCCTCGCCGTGCCAGCTGCCGCTGTGCGGCGGGCGTTCGCCTCCATCCCCGACTTGGTCCAGTTCGTGGAGGCTCAGGCCCACGCCGAGGGCCTGGCGCATGTGTCTGTGACCGTGGGCCCGCGGCGCATCGTGGTCGATCTTACCGATGCCGGCGAGAGCATGCGCTGGATCTACGAGCGTCTTCTGCGCGCCCGGAAGCGCACCGCGGAGGATCTGCTCGTCATCGGAGACGCCTTCGGGGCGCCCAGCGGGGTCGAGGGCGGCGACGCGCGCCTGCTTCTGCCGGAACTGGGAGAGGTCACGTTCGTCTCGGTGGGCGAGGAGGCGGATGGCGCGCCGCCGCAGGTGGTGCGCGCCGGCGGAGGTGCCGCCGAACTGCTGCGGATCCTGGACGACCAGATCGAACGGCGCGAGCGAGTCGCGCGCGAGAACTTCCCGCGACCTGACGAAGACGACAGCTGGCTGTTCGTGAGCGAGGGCTTCGACCCGTTCCGCGAACGTGAAGTCGAGACGTGGCTCACAGTGGCCAACGGCCACACCGGGACGCGCGGCTCCATCGAGGAGGGCACGGCAGCTTCCACGCCGGCCACGTTCGTGGCCGGCGTCTTCGGCGACGGCACAACGGAGCCGCGCATCCGCGAGCCGGTGCCGGCTCCAGACTGGCTCTTCCTGCGGCTCAAGGTGGACGGCATGCCGCTCGACATGTCGAGCGGCGAGATCGTCGAGCACCGGCGCGTGCACGACTTCCGCCAGGGGGTCGTCTTCCGCGACTGGCTGCAGCGCGAGCACACCGGCCGGCTGGTGCGCGTGCGCACCGCGCGGTTCGCTTCCCTGGCCGACCGCAAGCTCCTCGGCCTGCGCGCGGAGGCGCGCTTCGAAGAAGGCGAGGGTCACCTGGAGTGGATGACCGGGCTGGGCGTTTCGCACGCCGGCAGCGCCGTGGCGGAGACCGCCGTCGAAGGCTTCGACGGCGGCGGTCTGTTGGCCTCCACGCGGGGCCGCTCCGGCGGCGGCCACACGCTGGCCATCTCCACGCAGCCGAGCCCGGGCTCGCCGCTCGTCCGTTCGCTGGAGCGGGCGCGTGAAGCTATCGGCGGGCGCGTGGTCTGCGGCGAGCCCGCGAGCGTCGACCGGCTGGCGGCCATCTTGGCGGCGCACTCGCGTCCCCCTAGCGCCGCCAAAGCGCGCGCCGTCCTGGCGTCTGCCCAGGAGGCCGGCTTCGACGGACTGCTTCGCCGCCATCGCGAAGCCTGGCGCCATTGCTGGGACGCCTGCGACCTGCGCATCGACGGCGATCCCGACGCGCAGCTCGCCGCCCGCTTCTCCGTTTACCACATGATCGCCAGCGCCGAGCCGGAGAACCCGAGGGTGTCGATCGGGGCTCGTGGGCTCTCCGGCCTCTCCTACTTCTGCCACGTCTTCTGGGACACTGAGATCTTCGTGGTGCCCTTCTTCATCTACTCGCTGCCGGAGTACGCCCGCTCTCTGCTCGAGTACCGCTACCGGAACCTGGAAGGGGCGCGAGAGAAGGCCCGCACGCTTCATCACCGGGGCGCGCTGTTCCCCTGGGAGTCCGCCGACCTCGGCACCGAGACCACGCCGCCGTACGGCATCGGCCCGGACGGCCAGCGCGTGCCGATCCTCTCGGGCCTCATGGAGCATCACATCTCGGCCGACGTTGCTTGGGCCGTGTGGGAGTACTGGAAGGTCACCGGGGACGACGACTTCATGGCGGACATGGGCACGGAGCTCCTACTGGAGACGGCCCGGTTCTGGGCGTCCCGGGCCGCTCGTGAACAGGACGGCCGCTGTCACATCAACGTGGTGGTGGGCCCGGACGAATACCACGAAGCGGTCGACGACAACGCGTTCACCAATCGGATGGCCCGCTGGAACATCGAGCGCGCGCTCGAGGCGCTGAGGTGGCTCGACTCACTGCTGCCGGAGCGCGGCGCCGATCTCCGGGCGCGGATGGGCCTCAGCGACGGCGAGATGCTGGTCTGGGCCGCCGTCGCCGAGGACCTCATCGACGGCTTCGACCCGCAGACGCGCATTTTCGAGCAGTTCGCCGGCTTCTTCGAGATGGACGATGTGGACCCAGAGCGGTTGCGGCCGCGGCCCATGCCCGCCGACCTACTGCTGGGCCGCGACGTCACCACGACATCCAAGGTCATCAAGCAGGCGGACGTGGTCATGCTGTGCCACGTGCTGTCTGACGAGATCGAGCTGGAGACGGTTCGTGCCAACTACGACTACTACGAGCCGATCACCGTGCACGGCAGCTCGCTGTCGCCGGGCATCCACGCGGCCGTGGCGGCGCGGCTGGGGCGCATGGACGCCGCCGACGAGGACTTCCGCATGGCATGCTCGGTGGACCTGGCGGACAACATGGGCAACGCCGCTCACGGGCTGCATCTGGCCACCATGGGCGGCATCTGGCAGGCCGTGGTGTTCGGGTTCGCCGGGGTGCGGCGCCGTGGGGAGTCGTTGCTGTGCGATCCGCACCTGCCGGAGGCGTGGCAGCGGATCGCCTTCCCCATGAGGTTCCGCGGCGCCAGAGCGCGATTCGAGCTGGAACACGGTCGGGTGGGCATAACAGTGGACAAGGGTATTGTCCCGGTGGTGCTCGGCGAGGCTGCTGCGGGCGCTGAGCCCCTTCTACTCGGCCGGGGGGAGCACTCCTTTGTGCCCGCCGCAGCCGGCGGTTGGACGGAGGTGCAGGCATGACGCTGCTTGAGGCTGAGGGCGAGGCATGACCCTGATCGTCGCCTACGACGGCTCGCCTCTGGCGGCCGACCTGCTGGTCTCCGCCAGCGCCTTGGCCCAGGTGGCGAAGTGGCCGGTGCTCGTGATGGTGGTCGACGAACCGGGGGTCGAATGCGTGGCTGGCGGCGACCCCCTCCTGGCCGACGTCGACGTGCGCCGGGTCGGCGGGCGTGCCGCTGAAGAGCTCCTGCGCGCCGCCGAAGAGCATCAGGCCGCGGCGGTCGCCGTGGGGCTTCGTTCGGACGAGCGGCCCGGCATGGGCCACGTGGCCGAGGAACTGCTGCGCAACGCGCGCACGATGCTGCTGATGATGCGGCCGGGCATGCGCGCCATCACCGGCCTCAAGCGGATAGTCGTGCCGCTCGAGGGCAGCCCATCCACCTCTGTCGCCATGCGGCTCGCGGACGAGGCCTTCTGCGGCCGCGGCCGGGAGATCGTCATGCTGCACGCGGTCACCCGCAGCATGCCCGGCGAGCCGGGAAGCATGCCGGCGCCGCGCTTCGTGGATCAGGAGCACTACGACTGGATGGCGTGGCAGGAGGAGTTCCGCATGCGCTTCAGTCAGTGCCCGAGGGGCGGCCGGCATCGAGTCTGCGTGCGGGTGGGCGAGCCAGGCGACGTGATACTGCGCGAGACGCGCAACCTGGGCGCCGAGCTCATCGCCCTCGCCTGGAAGCAGGATCCCAGGAAGGGCCGCGCGCCCCGCCTGCGGCGACTGCTTGAGGAAGCGCCCTGCCCCGTGCTCGTGGTGGGCCCGCAACAGGGGTAAGGCGGGCGCGCGGGCTGCGGCTCAGCCGCCCTCGCCGCGTCCCAACGCCCCGGAGAAGGTCCTCTCAGTCGCCCCTGCCGCGCGCCGCAGCGGGCTTCATCACCACCGGCGCGCGCCCCCGCAACACGATGATCAGCACCGCCCCGAGCACGATGCTCGCAATGGCCACCCACTGCTGCTGGGTGAGGCCAGCGAACCAGATGGGGTTGATGCGGATGAACTCGATGAGCACCCGCTCGGCTCCGGTGAGGACCAGGTACCAGCCGAACACGTACCAGCCCGGCTGCTCTTTCCTCGCCATCCAGTACAGGACGGCGAAGATGACGAGCATGGCGAGCGTCTCGTAGATGGGCGTGGGATGCACCTCGACGCCGGGCGGCGTGGGCACGGTGCCGTTGGGATAGCCCATGGCCCAAGGAAGATCGCTCGGCTTGCCGTAGTCGCCGTCGCCGGCCAGCTGGCAGCCAATGCGGCCGATCCCGTAGCCCAGGGCCAGCCCGGGGGCGGCGATGTTGAACAACAGCCCCAGCGGTACCTTGCGCCACAGGCAGAGCAGCATGGTGAGGCCGACGCCGCCGACCAAGCCGCCGTACCACACGAACCCCTCGCCGGTGAAGACCATGCCCCAGAAGTCCTCGACCGTCTCGCTCCAGTGTTCGATCATGTACCAGATGCGGGCCACCAGGATGCCGCCCACGGCGGTGGTGAGGATGGCCTCGTAGATGAAGTCGTTGGGTACGTGGTGGCGCTTGAGCAGCGGCAGGCAGACGCAGAGCGCCGGTACCACGATGGCGAGCGCCAGCATGAAGCCGAAGCTGTAGAAGGTGAAGTCGCCGATGCGGAAGAGCACGGGGTACATCGGCGTCAGTGTAGCAGCGCGCCCGGGAGTCGTCGCGCGCCTCGCGCTCCGGGGCGGGCCTGCCGGGGCGCCTTTGCGCCCAGCACCTGCCGCGCAGCGCTATCGCCCACCGCCGCGTGCCTCGCAGCGAGCCTGCCGCGCCCTCCCGGCACGCGGTGCCGACCGCGGAGCGCCTACCGAGCTGCGACCGGCGACGGCGTGAGATGCGCCCTTGAAGCCGTCCCCTGGGCCCACCGGAGCATCTCGTCGGCTGGCATGGGGCGGGCGACGTAGTATCCCTGCGCGTGGTCGCATCCGAGACTCCTCAGGTACTCCAGAGTCTCGGCGGTCTCGACTCCCTCGGCCGTCACCGTCATGCCCAGATCGTGCGCCAGCGCCACGGCGGCCTTCACGATCGCCGCGTCTCGCGGCTGGCTGTCCGCGTCGTGCACGAACGACCGGTCGATCTTGAGGTCTGAGGCCGGCAGCGTGCGGACATACGCAAGCGACGAATGGCCTGTACCGAAGTCGTCGATGGCGAGGCGCACACCGAACGCACGGAGCCCTCTGAGCGTACGCTGCGTCCTGGCCGGGTCACGCATGGCGGCCGTCTCGGTGATCTCCAGCCAGAGATGCTCGGCCTCCTGTTCAAGATCCTTCAGGAGGCGGTCTACGCGGCCGCTCAGGCCCGGATCACGCAGCTCGGGTGCTGAGAGGTTGACGGCGACGTCTACGCTCCAGCCCGCCTTCCACCAGGTGCCGCGCTGTCGCAAGGCGGTGCTGAGTGCCCAGGAGGTGAGCAGCGGCATGATCCCGTGCTTCTCGGCCAGCGGCAGGAAATCGCCGGCCTCTAGGACGGTCCCGTCGGACAGGGGCCATCGTGCCAACGCTTCCACGCGGACGACTTCGCCGGACGCAAGGCTGATCTCCGGCTGGTAGTGGAGCACCAGGGAGCCGGTTTGGACGGCCGTGCGCAGGTCCCGGAGCAGCCCGAGCTTCTCACCACTGTTGGGGTCGCGCTGGGCCTGGTAGATGGTGACGTCCTGCGGGCCGTCCTTCGCCTGATACAGTGCCACATCCGCGTGACGCATGAGCGTGTCGTAGTCCCGCCCGTGCAGCGGGCTGAGGGCGACGCCGACACTGCCCGAAACGACCACGCTCTGGTGCTGGAGTTCCACCGGTTTCAGGAACTGCTCGCGCAGCTTCGAGGCTATCGCCACGGCCTCAGCGGCGCCGCAGTCGTAGAGGACGACCGCGAACTCGTCTCCCCCCAGCCGCGCTACCGTATCGCTGTCGCGAAGAGTCTCGCGCAGGCGTTGGGCCATGACCTTGAGGAGGTGATCCCCGGCCTCGTGACCGAATGTGTCGTTGACATCCTTGAAGCTGTCGAGGTCGATGACGAGCAGGGCCAGTCGGCCACGCTTGCGCCGGTTGAGCCTGAGGAGCTGGTCCAGGTGCTCGCGCAGGAAGGAGCGATTGGGCAGTCCGGTGAGTTCGTCATGCGTGGCGCGATGCCGGAGCTCGTCCTCCAGCGCCTTGCGGTCAGTCACCTCACGCATCACGATCACGTATCCGGTGGCCCTGGCCCGGCTGCCGAGTGACGACACCACCATCTCGAGATCGTGCTTCTTCCCGGCGCCGTCCATGACGGAGACTTCGGTCTTCTCGCACTGCGCCAGGACGGCGAGGTCTTCGCAGGGAGGAGAGATCACCTGTGGGGCACAGAAGGTCTCCTGTAGAGGCCGTCCGACCAGCTCGAGGCCGGGCTTTGCGAGCATGCACTCCGCCGCCCGGTTGGCGTCCACCACGCGGCCGTTGACGTCGACCACGAGCACGCCGTCGCGCATGTTGTGCACCACCGCGTTGCGGGCCGCCGGGACCATGCCCGGAAAGGTACCGAGAGCCCCTTGCCGGACCAGGCAGACCACGAAGAGGGCTGTGCTCAGCACCATGACCGGATGCGTGAGGTTGAGATTCGGCGCGGGTGTGAGGCCGAGCACATGGATGGTGTTGGCGATCCACGGCAGGCTGATCGCGGCCACTAGGAGCAGGCCCTGTGAGGTCATGAAGCGTACCTGGCGCATGACCGTGACGAGTAGCAGGACGGAGCCCGTCAACAGGCAGCCGTAGCTGTAGACGACGTCCACCCAGAACCAGACACCCTCTTCCACCACGACCGGCGACGGGTCGGGCGGAGGCGCGGCCTCCATGGAAGACCAGACCATGAACGGACCGGGCGACAGGATGACGAACACGAGGCCCAGGAGGGGGGCCACGGCGAGCGCGGTCGCCACCTTGCGGACGTTCGTAGACAGCCGCCCAGTGTACGTCAGGCAGAAGAGCAGCCAGCTCGGCGACACGACGAGCGCGCCGATGTACGCGATGCGCGCCCAGATGTTCTCCGCCGGAGGCGCCACCAGGATTTCGCCCAGATAGCCGCCGCACCACACGGCGGCTGCTCCCATCATCAGGGCAAGGAATATCGCGCCTGGGATATGCCGCTTCTCCCAAGCGTAGTACGCGATCGCCACCGAAGCCATGCCGGCCACGATGCTGACCACGACGTAGAACAGCACCCAATCGCTCATTTCCTACTACATCGACAACAAAGGCCATGGTCATGAGCGCGCGGGCGTCTATAGTGGAGGCAACGGATCGGTGCGCCCCTGGAGGGACTGCCATGAAGTCACGATCGTTCGGCCCCGCGCGGCTGCGCCCGGGCCTTCGTATGGCGCTGATGCTTGCGGTTGCGGCCGCGCTCGTGGGTGCTGCGGCCGCCGTCCTGGCGGCGGTCCCGGTAGCCGCCGCCGTCAACGTCAGCCCGCCGTCGCAGACGGTGAAGCTCATCTTCATCCACCATTCCACCGGCGAGGCCTGGCTGGCCGACGACCACGGCGGTCTGGGTGTCGCTCTACGTAACAACAACTACTACGTCAGCGACACCAACTACGGCTGGGGTCCGGACTCCATCGGCAGTAACACCGACATCGGGCACTGGTGGACGTGGTTCCGCGGCCCCAGCAGCGCGGACTACACGACGGCGCTCTACGCCGAGAGTGGCCAGCACTCGAGCTACTCGCGCCTGGACACCGATCCGGGCGGCCCCAACCAGATCGTGCTCTTCAAGAGCTGCTTCCCGAACTCGAACCTGCTCGGCGACGCCGGTGCGGCGGTGCCGTCCATCGCCGACAACCCGCTCAAGGGCCAGTCCTGCGGCGGCAGCGACTTCACCGTGGCCAACGCCAAGGGCATCTACAACGACCTGCTGCCGTACTTCGCGGCGCACCAGGAGAAGCTCTTCGTGCTGGTCGTCTCACCCCCGATCGTCTCCCCGTCGGTGCCGGCGAACGGGCGGGCGATGGCGGACTGGCTGGTCGACCACTGGCTTCAGGATGCCGGGTACGCGTACAGAAACGTGGCCGTCTTCGACTTCTACAACGTGCTCACCAGCAACGGAGGCAACGCCGACACCAACGACTTTGGGTCGGCGACCGGCAACCACCATCGCGTGTGGAACGGCGAGATTCAGCACCTGGTCAGCGTGGCCACGAACCATCTCGTCTACCCCACCGACGGTGGCAGCAACGACCATCCGAGCGCCGCCGGCGACCAGAAGGCCACCGCCGAGTTCGTGCCGCTGCTGAACGCGGCCTACAACGCGTGGCGGGAGAACCCCGGCGGAGACACGCAGGGTCCGGTGACGTACGCGCCGCGCAAGGCCACGGTGAGGCGGCACGCCAAGGTCAAGCTCTACTACAGGGTGGTCGACGACCAGAGCGCCACCGCCACCGTGCGCATCCGCATCACGCGCAGCGGCCGGGTGAAGAAGACGCTGAACCTGGGTTCGCGCGGCACCGGCGCTCTGCGGTCCTGCACGTTCCGCTGCCATCTGCCAAAGGGCAAGTACCGCTTCACCGTGCTCGCGCGCGACCTTGCCGGGAATGCGCAGACCACAGCCGGCTACAACACGCTGCGCGTGAAGTAGCGGCGGGCGTGGGAGGCGGGTCGCCGGCGGACGCCCGTGCGTGCGGCCGCGCGGCCGTGCGTGGGAGCGTTCGCACAGCCGCGCCCGCCAGTTCAGTCGTGTCGCTCAGCCCGGGCGCCCCCGCCCGCGCGCTCAGTCGCGTCGCTTCACCTTCACGGTGGCGCGCTGCTTGGCCGCGTCTATCGTGATCGTGGTGCCGCGCGCCTTCGAGTAGGTGTTGAGCTGCTTGAGGATGCTGCTCGCGTCGCCACCCGTGGCCCGGCGCGGCACGCCGTTGCTGCCCAGCAGGTACGGCGTGATGGTCGCCTTGATCCAGTGCTCGCTGACTTCGCTCGTCATGATGACGGTCTCTGACGCCGCACGGCTGAGCGGCGGGAAGACCAGATCGCCGAAGCTGTACATGATCAGGCCACCGTGGTAGCGCTCGATGCCCTGCAACCAGTGCGGGTGATGGCTCATGACCAGGTCGGCGCCGGCGTCTATTGCGGCATGCGCCTCCTGGATCTGCTGTGAGACAGGGTAGTGCTCGCCCTCGACGCCCCAGTGATAGGAGGCGACCAGGATGTCGACCTTCTTGCTGGCGGCGCGGATGGCTTTGGTGACGTTGGCCGCGCCCGACCACTGCGGGCCTACGGCGGCGCCGGCGCCGGTCTTGGTGGCCGCGAAGCCGGGCGGCATGATGTCCGTCCAGCCCATGAAGCCGATCCTCATGCCGTTGCGGGTGACGGAACGCATGGCCCAGGCGGCCGCGTAGTCCTTGCCGGCGCCCACGACCTTCACGTTGCAGGCGCTGTAACGCCGGATGGTGTCCAGCAGCGCCGCGGAGCCGTAGTCGAGGCAGTGGTTGTTGGCCATTGTGACCACGTCGACGCCGGCCTTGGCGATGGCCGGCACCAGGCGCGGGTTGCCGCGGAAGTACACGTCTTTCCAGGTGGCCGCGCTGCCCTTGTTGCTGAGCGGTCCCTCCGAGTTGAGGAAGGCGACGTCGGCCGGCTTGAACACCTTCATGACGTCCTTCATGACGTAGTCGGCGCCGTAGGTGCCGATGGCCGAGTTGACGCCCCAGGCGCCCATCACGTCGCCTCCGCAGGCGATGCTCACGGAGGTGGGCGTGGCGCTCGGGGAGGGCGAGGACGAGGCGGTCGCGGGCGAGCTCGAGGGAGTGGGTGTAGGTGTAGGCGTGGTGCCGGGTGAGGCTTTGGCGATGGCGGCGACGGAGGCGCCGCCCGACCCGCCGCCCGGCCCGGCACCATCGGGGCTGCCGGAAGCCGCCCTGGGCATCGTCATGACGAACGCCGCTACTGCGGCGAGGATCGCGACCATGACGATGGCCAGCCAGGTGATGGCCGCGGGGCGGCTACGGCGAGGGCGGCGACAACGCCGCCGGCCGCGCTGTGCCGCGATGCCGGCGGGCTTCGAGTGCGTCTCGATCGGGTGTGTATGCGACCTGTGGCTCATCGCACTCGTCCTTCCTGCCGAGAACGCAGAGTACCCCTGCGCCGCCTGTGGGCTCCACGCCGCTTGCCGTGCTTCCGCGGTCTCGAGACCAGCGTTGCCGGACGGTCGCGGCCAGTATACGTGCGCTCATGTTCTACAATCGACGCGACCTGTCCCCAGGCGATCATTCTGGCGGCGTATGAAATTCCTGCGGGCGCTCACGCTCAGCAAATGGAAGCTCCTCTATGCGGCGGCGCTCGTTCTGCTCTCCGGGGTGCTCTATGTACTCCAGTGGGTGGTCTTTCAGAACGGCCGCAGCACCATGTTCTACCTTCTGCAGGACGTGGCGTTCCTGCCGATCTCGATCCTTGTGGTCACCGTGATCGTCGCCGAGGCCGTGGCCTGGCGAGAGCGGGAGTCGCTGATGCACAAGCTGAACATGGTCATCGGCGCCTTCTTCGCCGAGGCGGGCAACGACCTGCTGTGTCTTCTGATCGCTTTTGACCCCACGGCGCCGGAGTTGTGCGAGCCGCTCGACGTGGACGACAGTTGGACCAAGACGCGCTTCGCGGCCGCCCGCCGATGGTTGCTGTCGCGGCCTTGCGCCTGCGATGCTCGTGCCGGAGACCTGCGGGCTCTGGCCGACCTTCTCGCGGCCAGGCGCGGTTTCCTTCTGCAGCTGGTCGCCAACTCCAGCCTTCTGGAGCATCAATCGTTCACAGAGCTCATGTGGGCGGTGCTGCACGTGGGCGACGAGCTTGCGGCGCGCGGTGGGCCAGACGAGCTCTCCGAAGCCGACCTCGACCACCTTTCGGTCGACATCGGCCGGGCATACCGCGTCCTGCTGCGTGAGTGGCTGGCGTACATGCAGCATTTGCGTGCCGACTACCCGTATCTTTTCTCCCTGGCGGCGCGTACGAGCCCGTTGCGCGACTGCAGGACAGACGCGGGTCTGCCACAGCCCGAAGGGCAGGCCACTGAGGCGGTCGGCGTCGCGCGAGGGGTGCGTTGAAGCCGCTGCTGATCGTCAACCCGCGGGCCGCCGGCCACCGCACGGGGGAACGCTGGGCCAAGACCTCTGCCGCCGTGCGCGACGCCATCGGTGAGTTCGACGCGGCCTTCACCGAGTACCGGGGCCACGCCGAGGAGCTCGCTCGCCAGGCGGTGCTGAACGGCCGCGAGCTGGTCGTGGCGGTAGGCGGCGACGGCACGCTGAGCGAGACGGTCAACGGAGTGCTGCGGGCGGCATGGGCGGAGCAGGGGCCGCCCGCCGCTTCCACGGCGGCCGCGCCCGCCGAAGCGCCCGCCGACTCCGCCGCCCCACAAGTCCCCGCCGAGCTCGGTGCGGTCACCGCAGCCGCGGCCACCGAAGTGCCCGCCGCGGTGGGCTACATCGCGCAGGGCACCGGCGGTGACTTTCGCCGCTCCCTGGGTCACGGTCCCGACCTGTCGGAGTTCCTCGAGCGGTTCACCAACGGCGATGAGCGGCGCATCGACGCCTGCCTGCTGGATTGCGCGGACGCCCACGGATCGCCGCAGCGACGCTACTTCCTGAACATCGCGTCCGCCGGCATGGGCGGCCTTGTGGACGAGTACGTGGTGGCAGCACCCCGCTGGGTCGGCGGTCACCTGGCCTACTACGGCGCCACGCTCCGCGCGCTGGCGGGCGTGCCGCTGGCGCATCTGCGCTGCACCGTCACGCTCGATGGAGAGACCAGCGAGCGGCCCCTCGACTCGCGCATGATCGCGGTCTGCAACGGCGCGTACTTCGGGTCGGGCATGCACGTGGCGCCCGGCGCGCTGGTCGACGACGGACGGCTCGAAGTGGTGACCATAGGCACACGCACCAGGTTCGAGCTCATGGCCAAATCACCGTCCGTCTATCGCGGCGCGCACCTTTCGATCAAGGCGGTGCAGCACTTCTCGTGCCAGCGCGTCGAGATCGCGCTGGACGACCCGAAGGTGAAGCCGGACCACTTCCCGCTGGATGTGGACGGCGACCCAAGGGGCCGGCTGCCGATGACCATCGAGGTGCTGCCCGGCGTGCTGCGCTTCAGAGGGTGAGTATGGGCCGCGGCCGGCACCGCAGAGGAGCACGGGGGCTGCCGGCCGTAGCCGGGCGGCTGTCTGCGGCTGGGCCGCGGCGCGCAGGCCGGCGATCGCCGGCAGCCGCCCTGCGGGTCGCCGCTGCTGCCGCCCTCGTCCCGGTCGCCTTCGCGGCGGCCACTCTCGTCGCGGGCTGCGGCGAACCGGGCGGACCCCAGGGCTCGCCGCAGGCATCGATCTCGCCTACGCCCAGTATCTCCGCTGCCGTTGAGACGCACCTGGTCCAGACGGCCTTCGACACCGCGTTCGAGGCCGTGCAGCAGAAGGACCTCGAAGCGTGGCGGGCGGCGCTGCCGGTGGGCGCGGTCACCGACGCCGGGGCCTCGCCCTCCCCGACCGCCTCAGCCGCCACCTCGCCTGACGATGGCAGCGAATCGCCCGCCGGATCGCTCTCCGGGGAGTCCGAGGACGGCGACGGGCCCACAGCGGCCACGTTCGGTGTCACCGACCCGCAGGTGCTGCGTCAAGACCTCGACGGGGTCTTCGCGCATCTGGCGCCGCTCAAGCTGCGTGCCCCGCATGCGGTCGTCGTGGCGGTGGCCGGACGACCGCACTACTACTCCGTCCGCTTCACCGGCCTGATCGCGCGCGCCGGCCCGCCGGACCGCGTGCTCGCCGAACGCATCGTGAAGGTAGAGGTGGAGGCGCCCGCGAGCCCGGCCTCGGGCGCAGGAGCAGGCGCCGCCGGCACCGGCGCCGTGCGCATCGTCGCCGACGACACGCCGCCCGAAGTCCTGCGCCAGAACGTGATGGCGCTCAACAAGCCGCGCGTGCTGGTGCAGGATGGCGTGGTCCTGGTCTACGAGAACGCCTGGCGGCTACGCGCCCGCAAGCTGGCGCCGCTGGCCGAGGCGGCCCGCAACCACGTCGCCGGCATGTACGGCGTGGACGCGGGCCGCCCCGCCGTCGTCTTCCTCTACGCCACACGCGACCAGGTGACGCTGGCACTGGCCGCGCAGCCTGGGCAGATCGACGAACGGATCAAGTACTTCTCGCACCCGGCACCGCGGGTGGCCGACAGGCTCTGGTCTCCCGCCGACGTGGGAGTGCTCGCCCCGGCTCTCAACGGCGTGGAGGCTTGGGCGCCGTACATGCTTCAGCACGAGGTGGCGCACGCCTACACACTCGGCTGGTTCTACGACACCGCGCACGCCCCGGACTTCCTCGAAGAAGGGCTGGCGGTCGCTGCGGAGGACAGTCACGACTGGACCAAGCTTCAGACCACGCTCGCCGGCGACGGGCTGCATCCCGACCTCATCGACGCCCTCGCTCTCGGCGACATCTGGTCGGGCCGGAAGACCGACCAGGTGCGGGTGCTGTACAGTGCCGGAGGCAGTCTGGTGGATTTCATAGTGCAGCGCTGGGGGCGCAACGAGTTGCGCCGATGGGTGCGGCAGGTGGCGGACTCGGATCTGAGTCACGAGGCCATCAGTGAGATTACCAGGCGCCGGTTCGGATCGGGCTGGTCGGCCTTCGAGGCCGACTGGGAAGCGTATGTGGAGAAGCTGTGAGCGATCCCGCTACGTCCGTGGCACAGGAAGCGTCGGGCACGTCGCGCGCGGCCGCGGGGCCGGCTTCGGCCGCGCCGGTCGTGCTGAGCACGCACGGTCTGCGCAAGCGGTTCAAGGAAGTGCGCGCGGTGGACGGGCTGGACATCGTCGTCCACCGCGGCGACGTGTACGGGTTCCTGGGCCCCAACGGGGCCGGGAAGACGACCGTGATCCGCATGATCATGGGACTCATCCGGCCAACCGAGGGCCACGTCGAGGTGCTCGGCAACCGGGTGCCCGGCCACCGCGAGCGGGCGCTGCGGCATATCGGCGGCTTCGTCGACGACCCGGTCTTCTACGCGAACATGAGCGCCCGCCGGAACCTCTGGCTGCTGGGCCAGATGAGCTACGCGGACGGCGGCGCGCGCGAGGGCGTGCGCGAGGACGCACACGCGAGCGGGGCCGGGGCCGCGGGCGAGGACGCGGGTGCGGGCGTGGCCGGGGGCGCGAGCCACGCAGGTGCGGGCGACGCGGGCGCGGAGGCAGGCGCGGGCGACGCGGGCGGTCGCCAGGGATCGCGTGCCGTCGGCCGGCTTGGCACGCACGCGCCGCGCGGCAGCCGCGGCCACATCGACAAGGCGCGCATCGACGAGGTGCTCGAGATCGTGGGCCTGTCCGAGCGCGCCGACTCCAAGGTCGGCGGCTTCTCGCACGGCATGAAGCAGCGCCTCGGCATAGCGCAGGCGCTGCTGCACCGGCCGGACCTGGTGGTGCTGGACGAGCCCACCAGCGGCCTGGACCCCGGCGGCATGAAAGACGTGCGCGAACTCATCCGCGAGCTAGGCCGCCAGGGCACCACGGTGTTCCTCTCGTCGCACCTGTTGCACGAGGTGGAGCTGGTCTGCACGAGGGCGGCCATCGTGAACCGCGGCCGCGTGATCGTGGAAGGCCCGGTCAGCGAGCTGCGGCCGGACGGCATGGCCGTCAAGGTTCTGGTGGGCGACCGGCCGCGCGCAGCGGAGGTGCTGCGCGACCTGCCCGGCTCGCCACCGCTCACCGACGATGGCGACGCGCTCATCGTCACCATGCCGGACGACCAGGTGCCGGAGATGGTGCGCCGGCTGGTGGGCGCGGACATCGACGTCCGCGCCGTGGTGCCGGCGCCCGAGCGCGGCCTGGAGGACGTGTTCCTCGAGCTGACCGGCGAAGACGACGCGGCGCGGGCCTACGAGCCGCCGCGCCGCGGCATGTTCGCCGCCTTCCGCCGCGGTGGCCGCAGCAGCAGCGGGTCCGGTGGACCCGGCAGCGGCTCCGGAGCCGGGAGGGCCGACGCATGAGGCTCCTCTGGCTCGAGATGGTGAAGCTGCGCTATCAGAAGCGCACCTGGATCGGCCTGGCCGCGCTGGCGCTGATACCGATCCTCATGACCATCGCCTTCTACTTCGCGCCCGGCGAGGCCGGCGAGACCCACGGCCAGACCCAGGACCTGCAGACCGTGCTCATGCAGATGGCCCGCAACGGCTCGGTGATGCCGCTGGCGGCGCTCATCGGCCTCACCACGTTCCTCTTCCCGCTGGCGGCCTCGATGGTGGGCGCCTTCCTCATCGCCGGCGAGGCCGAGACCGGCACCCTCAAGACCATCCTGGTGCGGCCTGTGCGGCGGGGCTCGCTGCTGGCCGCCAAATGGTCGGTCGGCGTGCTCTACCTGTTCCTGGCCTGCGTGGTCGTGGGCGTGGTGGCGTACGCCGCCGGCGCCCTCGCGTTCGGGGTACATCCGCTCGTTCTGCCCACCGGGCTCTTCGGCGAGGCCGAGACCGTGTGGCTGACCTGCCTCTCCTACCTCTTTGCGCTGCTCAGCATGACGTGCATCGTCTCGTTGGCGCTGCTCTTCTCCACGATGACCAACTCCAGCCTCACCGCGGCCATCGTGACGCTGGTGCTCGTGATCGTCGTGCAGATCCTCACCAGCTTCAGCTACTTCGACTTCCTGCGGCCGTACGTGTTCACCGACTACTTCACCACGTGGATCGGCTTCTTCCAGGACCCGGTGCCGTGGCGGGACATCGGCAAGGCGCTCATCTGTTTCGCGGCGTACTCGGGCGTACTTGCGGCGCTGGCATGGTGGCGGTTCCGGCGGCGAGATATCCTCATCTAGCGTCTGGGCGTACGAGTGCGCACGAGCGTGTGAGGACGACCGGCGAGGCGCCGGCGGCCGGGGCGCCGAAGGGCGAGGGCCGACCGACCGGACGTCGGAGGGCGAGGGGGGTCTCATGAGCGCAACACCGCCTCAGGGCAGCATGCGGGCCATGCGACTGGTGGATCCGCGACCGGTCACCGAGAAACCGCTGCAGCTTGTGCTGATGCCGATACCGCGGCCGGGCCCGGGCGAGGTGCTGGTGAAGGTGTACGCCTGCGGCGTCTGTCACATCGATCTGCACACCGTGGAGGGCGAGCTTGAACCGCACCGCGAGACGGTGATCCCCGGGCATCAGATCGTCGGCGAAGTGGTGGGATTCGGGGATTGGCCGGGGGGCGACCGGCCGGACTATCCGGCCGCGGACGGTCGCCCCCTCCAGCTCGGCGATCGAGTCGGCATTCCCTGGCTGTGGCACGCGTGCGGGCACTGCCGCTACTGCGTGCGCGGCCAGGAGAACCTCTGCGAGAACGCGCTCTTCACCGGCTACGACGTGGACGGCGGCTACGCCGAGTACCACGTCGCCAGCGCCCCGTTCGTGTACCGGCTGCCGCCGCGCGGCGTCGGGGCTGCGGCGGCCGCGGGCGCCCCCGCCCCGGCGGCCGCCGCGCCCCGG
>CAZIGT010000001.1:53877-54165 GCA_964538465.1 uncultured Thermoleophilia bacterium
GGCGCCTGCGCCCGGTGGGGGCCCGGGCGGCCGCGGGGGGGCGGGGGGGGTGCGGGGGCGGGGGGCGCCGGGGCGGCGGCGCCAGCGGAGACCGTGGAAGGCGGCGGTTTCGTCACGGACGCGTACGCGGCCGCCGGCGCCGCTCCCGCTCCCGCAGACGAGCCCGCCCGCGCATCGGCCGGCCCGCCGCGCATCGAGCTGCCCGGCAGACCCGCCCTGGCCGACGACGTGAGCGCTGCGCCGCTGCTCTGCGCCGGCGTGATCGGCTATCGCAGCCTGCGGCTGGCC
>CAZIGT010000002.1:0-44122 GCA_964538465.1 uncultured Thermoleophilia bacterium
TCCCGCAGGCCGGCGTTCGCATGAAGGGGCTGCCGAGATCGGGGAGGGTGGTCTGGGAGCATCGGCGATCCCTCTGCGGAAGTCCGGCTGGGCTACTTTACATAACGAGGATTATCGCGTGTTAGATGTCAGGCTCAGGTCGGCCGTGCCTTCGCGTCACCAGAGACAGCCGAGGTACTCCATGGTCGTCGGGATGGAGTCTAGCCAGCGTTCCAGCCTGCCGGCGAACGGGGGCCTTATCTGGAGTGAGGCGAGCTCGTCGGCGGCGAAGAAGCGAGCCTTGAGCACGTGCTGGTCGTACGGAACGATCTCCTCGACGCTTGCCGGGTGCGGCCATGTGGCGGCGAGCACCACGTGGAGCACGTGCTTGCGGTAGTCGGGGTCCGGAGAGATCGATTCGAGGAGGCCTATGGGATCGCGCGGCGAGATGCGCACGCCCAATTCCTCCTCCACCTCGCGGACGAGCGCTGCGGCGAGCGTCTCGCCGAAGTCCACGCCGCCGCCGGGCAGAAGCCAGTACGGCGGCGCGTCTCGTTCGGCGTCGCGCCGCTGGCAGACAAGGAGCACGCGCGCATCGACAGCGATGAAGGCGGAGACGCGAAGTCGAGGCTGGTGCTCCACCGTCAGCGGGCGATCCGCGACGTTGGGCGTCTGAGGTGACATGCGCGGACCTCCTCGCCGGCCATTGCGTTTCGAGTGCCGTTCGGTGCGATGCTATCGCGCTCGGATGCCCATGTGCCCCTGGCCGTTTGGCGAGAGGCGAGCGTTCTGGACATGGCGCCTGGCGACGGGGCTCGGTCGCATGGATGCGTGCGTGCCATCAACTCTTGAGAGCGGTACGAAGACGAACAGGCGTTCGCTCAGCCTGCTCAGGGTTGTTGGACACCGCTGGTGGACGATGGCTCTGGGGCGGCACAGGAGGCCCTTAGGGACGCCGGGAGGCCCTCAGCGGCGCTCCCCCCCCGCCCAAGCGACCGTCAAGCGGCGACTGTAGGCTCACGGTGCCGAGCCGCCGGCAGCCGCGCCGGGAGCCGGAACCGCGTGGTCGGGGGCGCTGTTGAAGCCGCCGGAAGACCCGAAACCGCGCTTGCCGCGTGATGTGTCTGTGAGCTCATGGATGGGCTGCAGGCGCACCTGCGTGAGTCCGAGGAACAGGAGTTGGGCGATGCGGTCTCCGGCGCGCACGACGAACGGGGATCGCGTGTCGGTGTTCAGGAGGATCACGCGCAGCTCGCCGCGGTACCCGGGGTCGATGAGCCCGGGTGAGTTGACGATCGAGATACCGTGCTGGGCGGCGAGGCCTGATCGTGGGATGGTCAGCGCACACACACCGGCGGGCAACTCCAGGGCGATGCCGGTGCCGACGACGGCGCGGGCCAACGGCTGCAGTGCGTGCTCGTCGAGAGCGAAGAGGTCGTAGGCGGCGTCGTCGTCGTAGGCGCGCTCGGGCAAGCGGGCGGCCTGGTCCAGGAGCTTGACCCCGACGGCCGGGATCATGGGGTCGGCGGAGTCGCTACAGGCCTTCATCGGGGTCACGACCCCTCCTCTTCCCCATCGTCGTGGGTGCCATGCGCCTCGACGCAGCTGTCGCGGTCTGAGCCACGCCCGTTGTCGTCAAATCCCGTGTCGCCGCTGCCGTACGACATTCTCGCGTGCACGCCGGTGTTCCTCGCAGAAGTCGCGTCTGCGGCTGATCGGCGCACCTGGTACGCGGCGAAGCGGCGCGCCTCGGCCTCCGGCAGGCGCGCGTGGACGAGAATGCCGTCCGGCCCATTCTCCTGGCGGATATCGCTCGCCACCCCGCGGAGGCGACTGACCACGCCGGCCTCGGTGTAGGGCACCAGCAGCCACACCGGGCGCAGACTACGGCTAAAATAGTCTGCCACGTGGTCGAGCAGACCGGGCAGACCCTCGCCGGTGAGAGCCGAGATCTGCACGGAGTCTGGATAGAGGGCCTGGAGGCGCTTGCGCGAGGCGGGCTCGAGGCGGTCCACCTTGTTGAAGACGAGGAGGCGGGAGACGGCGCCCGAACCGATCATCTCGAGCACCTCGGAGACTGTGTCGAGGTGTGCGCCGATCTCGGCGGTGGGCTGGCTGCCGTCGGCTATCACCAGGATGAGGTCGGCCACGGTCGTCTCTTCCAGGGTGGACGCGAACGCGTCCACTAGCTGATGAGGCAACTTGCGGATGAAGCCGACCGTGTCCGTGAGGACGTAGTCGCGGTCGCGGTGGCGGAACGTGCGTGTGGTGGGATCGAGCGTCTCGAAGAGACGGTCGCGCACCGAGACGTCGGCGTTGGTGATCGCGTTGAGCAGAGTGGACTTGCCGGCGTTCGTGTAGCCGGCGAGGCAGATGAGCGGCAGGTCGGAGCGAAGCCTGCGAGCGCGCTGGGTGCGACGGGTGCGCGCCATGTGGTCTATGCGGCCGCGGAGCGTCTGGATGCGCTTGCGCACCACGCGACGGTCCACTTCGAGCTTGGTCTCGCCGGGCCCGCGCATGTCGACGCCGGCACCCAGGCGGGAGAGGATCATGCCCTTGCCGCGCATGCGCGTGAGCTCGTACTCGAGCTGCGCCAGGTGCACCTGCAGCGTGCCCTCGAGGGTGTTCGCGTGCTTGGAGAAGACCGATAGGATGAGCTCGGTGCGGTCGAGGACGTCGATGTTGTCGACCGCATCGAGAACGGCCGCCACCTGAGCCGGCGTGAGGTCGTCCTCGCAGACCGCGACCGTCGCCTTCTCCCTAGTCGCGACCTGCGCAAGCTCCTTGAGCTTGCCGGTGTACAGGTACGAGTGAGGGTGGGGATGGTCGCGGTACTGGACGACCTCGGCGGCCAAGTCGATGTCCGCCGAGGCCAGCAACTCCTTGATCTCGCCGAGCGCCTCTTCGTCTGCCTCGGCGGCTGCCTGGCCGCCCGGCAGCACCGCGAACACCACGGCGCGCGGGCGCTCGATGGTCCTCGTGTCGTGCAGCTTCTCGCGGGCGTCGCTGGTCACGTTGGGGAGCGTAGCGCCGCCCGCGGCAGGCGTCCAGCGGAGGTGGTCAAAGCTTGACGCGCTGCTCGATGCGGCGCACGGCCTCCTCCAGCCGTGCGTCGGGGAGCGTGAGGCTCATGCGGACGTAGCCCTCGCCGGAGGGGCCGTAGGCGGCGCCCGGCGAGACGATGACGTCCGCCTGAGACAGCACCAGATCGGCGAAGCTGCCGGATGTGTGTCCCTCCGGCACCGGCACCCAGAGGTAGATGGTGGCCTTGGGCGGGTCCGCGTGCAGGCCGATGGTGCGAAGGGCGTCCACCAGCAGGTCGCGACGTCGCGTATACGTGCGGCACAGCTCACGCACGCTGTCCTGGGGGCCGGTGAGCGCAGCGACCCCGGCAGCCTGCACGGCCCCGAACATCCCGGAGTCGATGTTCGTCTTCAGCCGCCAATACGCATCGACGACGTCGGGGTTGCCCACGACGGCGCCGATGCGCCAGCCGGTCATGTTGTACGTCTTGGAGAGCGAGAAGAGTTCGATGCCGACGTCCTTGGCTCCCGGGGTGCTGAGGAAGCTGGGGGCGACGTAGCCGTCGAATGTGATGTCGGCGTAGGCGAGGTCGTGCACGACCACGATGTCGTTGCGGCGCGCGAAGTCGACCACCTTGGCGAAGAAGTCGAGGTCGGCGATCGCTCCCGTGGGGTTGTTGGGATAACAGAGGTACATCATCTTCGCCCTGGCCAGCACGGCCGGCTCTATGGCGTCCAGATCCGGCTTGAAGTCGAGCGCGGGCACGAGAGGCATGTGGACGGGCTTGCCGCCGGCGAGCAGTGGACCCGTCGTATAGACAGGGTAGCCCGGGTCGGCAGAGAGGCATATGTCGTCGGTGTCCAGGAGTGCGAGGCAGATGTTGGCCACGCCCTCCTTCGCGCCCAGCAGGGGCACGATCTCGGTGGCGGTGTCCAGAGTCACTCCGAAGCGGCCGGAGTAGTAAGAGGCGACCGCCTCCCGGAAGGCCACGCTGCCGCGATTGCTGGGGTACTGGTGGTTGGCCGGGTCGGCCGCGGCGCGCTGGAGCGCAGCGACGATGTGCTCAGGGGTCGGCGTATCCGGGTCGCCGATCCCCAGGCTGATGATGTCGACGCCGGCGGCGCGCCGCGCGGCCACCTTACGCTCGATCTCGGCGAAGAGATACGGGGGCAGGCTCTCGACTCGCTTGGACAAACGTGGCATGTGCTCTCCCTGGAACGGACCGTGCGGCTGTGCTCAGGCCAACCGGCGGAGGAACTCGCCCGAGCAATCTCCATGGTAGATCTCTTCGGCCGGGCCGGTCATGAAGACGTGCCAGTCCTTGGTCACCTCGACCAGCAGCGACCCGCCGGGAAGAGTGACGGTGACCGGGCTCCGACAGAGCCCGTTGCGGACGAGAGCGACGGCCGTGGCGGTGGCTCCAGTGCCGCAGGCCAGGGTCTCCCCCACGCCGCGCTCCCACACCCTGATCTTCGCCGTGTGCTCATCCACCACTGTGACGAACTCGACATTCGCCCGCCGAGGGAAGTATTTGTGCGTCTCCAGCATGGGGCCGACCTCGTGCAGCGGCACCAGGTCGAGCGGCCACGGAGACTGGATGACGCAGTGCGGATTGCCGACGTCGACGAACGTGAAGGTGAAGTTGCGTCCAGCCGCGTGGATGGATTCCGTGACGGCGTCGCCGCCGAAGCCGGCCAGCTTCTCTCCCCCGAATGAGGCCGTGCCCATGTCGACACGCACCGTGAGGTCGTCGACGAGCGTGGGGACGATCTCACCGGCGGCGGTCTCCAGGACGACGGAGTCGGTGTCTATGGAACCCTCCATGCGCAGCTTCCGGGCGACCATGCGCACACCGTTGCCACACATCTCGGCCTCGCTGCCGTCCGGATTGAAGATCTGCAGGCGGTAGCGGCTCGGGCCGGTCTTCGGACCCACCACCAGGACGCCGTCTGAGCCGATACCGAAGTCGCGATCGCAAAGCAGCTGAACACGCTCCGGAGTGATGTCCCAGGGCAGCTCTTCACGGTGCAGGACGATGTAGTCGTTGCCCAGACCTTGCCACTTGGAGAACCGCATGGGCTGACCTCCCGTTCATGTTCTGGTACGTCCGCAGCCGGCGGATACCGTCTGAGATCGCGGGCGGGTACCGGGACCGCGACCTGGAAGCCGCAGTGTCAATCCGGCCGACTTCCGCGGGCGCTCAGCATCGCGGCTATCTGATCGGCGATTTCCGTCGGCGGTCGCCCGGAGACGGGGATTCTAACAGCATCGGGCAGCTTCCTCATCCAGGTGGCCTGACGACGGACGAGCCTCCGAGTACGCGCCTGCATGGCGGCGACGGCCTCTTCGAGTGAGCATGAGCCGCGCACGTTGTCTGCCAGTTCGCGGACGCCGATCGCCTGCAGCACGGTGCGCGCCGCTCCCCCGTGCTTCAGAAGCGCGCGCACCTCGTCGAGAGCGCCGGCGGCGATCATCGCCAGGACGCGCTCATCGACGCGGGCGCGGAGTTCTTCGCGTTCCGCGTCGAGGGCGAACAGGCGATATGGATGACGTGCCTCGGCGCTCCAGAGCCCGTGTCGCCGGTCTTCTTCGGGCGCAGCGCTGAGCATGGCCGATTCCAGGGCGCGGATGACGCGGCGCGGGTTGGCGGTGTCGATCCGCGTCGCCGCCGCCGGATCCCGGCGCTCGAGCTCGGCCACGAGCGTCGGGAGGCCCTCGGAAGCCAGCCGTTCCTCGAGTCTACGGCGCAGCTCGACCGGAGGCTTGGCCCCGAAGCTCAGGCCGCCGAGGGCGGCGCGCACGTAGAGGCCGCTGCCGCCCTCGATGATCACCGGTGTTCCGGCCTCGCGCAGCCGGTCGATCACCGAGTGCGCCGCGGCAGCGTACTCGGCCACCGAGTACTCCCGCGCAGGCTCCACGAATCCCACGAGGTGGTGCGGCACACGCAGCTCCTCGTCGCGCGTGGGCTGGTTGGTGAGGATAGGAAGGCCTGCGTAGACCTGCATCGAGTCCGCGACGACTATCTCCGCGCCGAGACGAAGGGCGAGCTCGACGGCGATGGCGGTCTTGCCGAGGGCCGTGGCACCCATGACGACGATCAGGGGCGCCTCAGCCCGGCCTCTTGGCCGGCCGTGGTCTTGTGGGCGCCCCTGCTCTTCGGGAGAGATGCCGGTCAAGAGCGAGCGACTGGCGTCACGGCGCGGACCTGCCGGCTGCCTCGTGCGGATCGTCGTCATCCCCCGCCGCCTCACCGCATTCCGGTGCGCCGGCAGGCCGACCGGTGGCGTCGCCCTCCACGTAGCGGCGGACGGTGAAGCGCTGGACCGCGAAGGGCTCGTTCGGCGAGATGCCGGCCTTCTGAAGCGCGATTCCCACCTGGCGGGCCACATCGGTGACTCCGGGCAAATCGGGGAGCAGCACGCCGCGACGCCAGCCAGAGCTCACGATCACGCCGTAGTGAGCGGGGTCGAGGTCGCTGAGCTCGCATTCCTCAGGCCTCCCAAGTACATCAACGGAGCAGGTGAGGTCCGGCAACTCATCGGCGGTGACCGGCGGGAAGCGCGGATCGTGGAAAGCCGAGCCGTGAGCGTTGCGGGCAAGCTCGCGTCCCAGGTCCGGCTCCGTCGGTGTGAGCGTGCCGATGCAGCCGCGCAGTTCACCGCGCTTCTTCAACGACACGAAGCAGGCGGCGGGCCGGGTGTACAACTCTGCCTTCGGCGGCGGCGGAGCCGGCCGTCCTCCGACGTATGCGGCCACGCAGTCGAGAGCGTAGCTGGCAGGCCCTGGGTCCTTCACGCACGCGCTCCGAGATTGAAGCCCGCGACAAGGTAGCCGACGCCGTAGGGGCCCTCGTAGCTGAAGACCTGAGGGTTCACGGCCGCGTCGTCGCCGAGGTATCCACCCAGCGCGATCAGCGAGCGCAGGCCGCACTCGCCGGCTCGATCGACGAGGTCCGCGTCCAGGTGCTCGAGCGCGGCGAAGTCCCCCTGTGCCAGGAGCTCGACTATGCGCTGGTCGAAGGCATGGGCGCGCTCGTCGTAGCCGGCCGGCGCGCCTGGCAGCAAGCGGTGCGACATGTCGCCGGACGCAAGGAACAGGACCTCGCGGCCCAGACTCTCGCAGGCGGCCCGTACCGTTTCGCCGAGGAGGCGATGCCGACCGTAGTCGACCACAATGGAAAGGACGACGAGACGCTCGGCGCGAACGAAGTGGAGAGGCACCAGCACACCGTGATCCAACCAGGGGTCGTCGACCGGCCGCACCTGACAGCCTCGGCTCTCCCCCGCCGAGATCAGCGCGGCGACGAATTCCGGGTCGTTCTCGTACGCCTGACGCACGTGTCCGCAGCCGAAGGCGCTGAAGTCACCCTCCAGGCGTGCCGACGACTTCACTGTGAAGGCGTCGTGAAAGACAGGCGCGTGCGGCGAGATCGCCACGACGGTGTGCCCGTCGCCGACGGCGGCAGCCAGTTCCTCCATGCCGGCGATGGTGGCCTGCACCCGTTCCCGACCACCGCCGATCTCCGGGATGAGAAGCGGCGGATGTGGACAGACGCAACCCTGCATGGTCCCTCCTCGCGCCGGGTATCTCCCCGCCGGGCAAGCAGATACCCCGCCCGGTTCCGGACAAACCTACACGGCACCCTTCAGCGTTGTCGAGGACGCCGCCGTGATCTTCACGCGGGCGACCTCGCCCGGGGTGACAGGCCCGGAGAAGTTCACGGTGACGTTCTGGCGCGTGCGACCGCGCCAGAGCTCGCCGTGTCTGCTGGGGCCTTCCACGAGGACCTCCACCGTGCGGCCCACCATACGCGAGCGCTGCCGGAGCGACTGCTCTTGGACAAGGTCGATGAGAATCCGTACCCGGTCCCTCTTCGTCTCGTCCGGCACCTGCTCGCGCATGCCCGCAGCGACGGTGCCGGGGCGCGGCGAGAAGACGAAGGTGAACGCCGCGTCGAAGGCGGCCGCCTGGACCACATCGAGGGTGCGCCGGAAGTCGGCGTCGGTCTCGCCGGGGAACCCGACGATGAGATCGGTGGTCACCGCGACGTCCGGGATCGCGGCTCGGAGGGCGGCCACCCGGCTGAGATACCAGTCGCTCGTGTAGCCGCGCTTCATGGAACGCAGGACCGGGTCGGATCCCGACTGCATCGGCAGGTGGACGTGCTCGCAGACCGTGGGCAACTCGGCGAGCGCGGCGATGAGGTCGTCCGAGAGGTCGCGCGGGTGCGAGGTCATGAAGCGTATGCGACGCAGGCCGGCGATGCCGTCGAGCAGCCTGAGAAGGCCGGGGAATGTGGCGTCGGTGCCGTAGCGGCGGCGCTCTTCGGTCGGAAGATCGAGTCCATAGGCGTTGACGTTCTGTCCCAGCAGCGTCACTTCGAGCACGCCGTCGCCAACGAGGCGCCTGGCTTCGGACACTATGGCCTCGGGAGTCCTTGAACGCTCCGGGCCACGCACGTGCGGCACGATGCAATAGGAACAGAAGTTCGTGCAACCGGACATGACCTGCACCCAGGCCTGGAAGGGCCGAGACCGTACGCCTGGCATGTCGGCGCTGAATATGCCGGCATCGCCGAAGTGGCCGCGAAGCTCATGCGGTGCCACGCCGGTCGCGCCCGAGCCGCGTTCATCCAGCACCGCGCCCAGACTCGCGGCGAGCTGCGGCAGCGCCTGCGGTCCGAGCGCCAGGTCGACGAAGGGATACTGGGTGAACACGCGATCCTTCTCGGCCTGCGGAAGGCAGCCGGTGATCGCGACGACGCGTTGCGGTTCCTCGCCCTTGAGCCGGCCGGCCAAGCTGAGATGGCCGGCGAGCCGTTCGTCGGCGCTTCGGCGCACGGTGCATGTGTTGTAGATGAGCACCTGGGCGTCGAGGGGCTCGGCGACGGCCGTCAGCCCGAGCCCCTCGGCCGCCGCACGGATGCGTTCGGCGTCGTGCTCGTTCATCTGGCAGCCGAACGAGCGCAGATAGTAGGTGGACGGCCGCACGCGAGCCCTACTTGGCGTAGTCGACCGCCCGGCTCTCTCGGATGACCGTGACCTTGATCTGACCGGGGTAGTCGAGCTGGCCCTCGATGTCCTTGGCGATCTCGTGGGCGAGCAGCGCAGCCGAATCGTCGTCGATCTCGCCGGGCTTGACCATGACGCGGATCTCACGCCCGGCCTGGATGGCGTAGCTCTTCTCGACGCCCTTCTTGCTCTCTGCGATGTGCTCGAGAGCCTCGAGGCGCTTGATGTAGCTCTCGAGGGTCTCGCGCCGGGCGCCGGGGCGGGCGGCGGAGATGGCGTCCGCGGCCTGCACAAGCACCGCCTCGACCGTCTGAGGTTCGACGTCGGCGTGGTGCGCGGCGATGGCGTGACAGACGCTCTGTGACTCCTTGTACTTGCGGGCAAGCTGCTCGCTGATCTGGGCGTGCGAGCCGTCGACCTCATGGTCCACAGCCTTGCCGATGTCGTGCAGCAGGCCGGCGCGTCGCGCGATCTTGGGATTGGCGCCCAGCTCTGTGGCCATGATGCCGGCCAGGTGCGCCACCTCGATGGAGTGGCTCAGGACGTTCTGGCCGTAGCTTGTGCGGAACTTGAGCCGGCCGAGCGTGCGGACGAGCTCCGGTGCCAGGCCGTGGATGTTCGTGTCGAAGCACGCCTGTTCGCCGGCCTCCTCGATGACCGCCTCGACCTCCGCCTTGGCCTGCCCGTACATCTCCTCGATACGTGCAGGGTGGATGCGACCGTCGGTGATCAGCTTGGTCAGCGTGAGGCGGGCGATCTCGCGTCGCACGCCGTCGAAGCCGGAGAGTACGACAGCCTCCGGCGTGTCGTCGATGATGAAGTCGATTCCGGTCATGCTCTCGAGGGCACGGATATTGCGGCCCTCGCGCCCGATGATGCGGCCCTTCATGTCGTCCGACGGCAGCGCCACGACGGAGACGGTGGTCTCGGCCACATGATTGGCCGCTGTGCGCTGGATGGAAAGCGAGAGGATGTTGCGAGCGCGACGCTCCGATTCGCGCTTCGCCTCTTCCTCGACGGCGCGCACCATCTTGGCCATCTCGTGGCGCACCTGGTCCTCGGTCTGCTTGAGGAGCATCTCGCGCGCCTGGGCCACGCTCAAGCCGGAGATGCGCTCGAGTGTAGCCATCTCCTCCGCGCGGACGGCGTTCAGCTCTTCCTGTAGCTTGATAGTGTTGCTCTCGCGGTCGCGCACGGACTGCTCGCGGCGATCCAGTTCGAGCGCCCGTGCGTCAGCCTGCTCCTCGCGCTGCGCCACACGCTGCTCGGTCTTGGCGATCTCGGCGCGACGGTCGCGCAGTTCTGTCTCGACCTCCGTGCGGACCCGGTGCAGCTCTTCCTTGGCCTCGAGCTTGGCTTCCTTGACCAGCGCGTCCGCTTCGCGCCTTGCATCCTTGACCACATGCTCGGCCTCACGCTCGGCTGTAGCCATCCTTCCGCGCGCTATGAAGTGGCGGACGGCGTATCCGATAGCCAGTCCCACAACGAGGGACAGGCCCACGTAGAGAGCGATCATCGCTTCCCCTTATCATCCAGGCAGAACACAAAAAGGCCGGGCGACCTGCCCGGCCTGTGCCACTACGTCTGTGGCCCGCATGGGGTGACGACACGTCGACCTGAGGTGACAGCGACGAGCCTAGACGTCAGTCCAGTGGTGGCTGACCTCCAAGCTGCCCCGACGGCGGCTCCTCGCAATCGCCCCAATATGGCATCGGCCACTCGTGCCGTAACTCACTATGCAGTACACCGAACTCGGACGGTCATCCGAGCGCAAGTCTGTTGTGATTCTATGGGCTAGTCGCCGAGAGTGTCAACGAAGGACGGGCGTTCGTCACGGCCCCTGGCCTGCGGCCTGGTCGGCTCAAGACGGACCGGAGGCGGTGTCGTCTTGGTCGGTCGCGGAGACGTCAGCAGCCTCCGCCAGCCATGCGCGAACGGCGTGCTGGGCGACCTCTGTGGAGAAGCCGCGGCGGCGCAGGCGATCGAAGGCGCGCCGCCGAGCAGTATCGAACGGTACTGTCGGCCGGCCCATGCGCGCAAGGACGCCGGCGGCGCGGCCGGCCTCGTCTTGTGCCTCCTCGTCAGGAGAGGCGATCGCTTCGTCGACCACTGCGGGGTCGACCCCGAGACGCCGCAGGCCGGCAGCCAGGCGCTGGTTGCCCCAGCCTGATAGGCGGCGCTTGTCTGCAACGTAGGCCGCGGCAAAGGCCGCGTCGTCGAGCAGCCCCTCCGCGGTCAGGCGGTCAACGATCGCGGACGTGACGTTCTCGGGATACCCTTTCGCCGCCAGCCGTTGCCGCATCTCGCGAATGCCGCGGCTCCGCTGGCTGAGGAGGCGGTAGGCGCAGGCCAGGGCAGCCTCTCGGTCGGCGTCGGCACGCAGGGCTTCGGCGTTGGCATCGGAGAGCTCGCAGCCCGCGTAGAGCCCGTACCGAGCCACGAGCATCTCGCTCAGGGTACCCAAGTAGGCGCCATCCAGGTGGACGACGTAGCGCGCGGCGCGGCCCGGGCGGAGTGTGGTGACGCACGGCAAGAGCGGGTCCCCTGTGGGGTCTCAGGCGGGCGGATGCGTCAGCTGCCGGCCGCTTGGGCGGCCGGGCCCTGGGCGCCCTTGCCGTTGCCCCCCTTCTCCTCCGCCGCCTTCTGCGGTGCTGGCGGATACTCGACAGGGGGCAGGCCCGCCCGCTCGCGCACCTCTGACTCGATGGCGTTGGCGATGTCTGGGTTCTCCGTGAGGAAGGTGCGCGCGTTGGCGCGCCCCTGGCCGATGCGCTCGTCGCGGTAGCTGTAGAAGGCGCCGCTCTTCTGCACGACGTCGCAGTTGACGCCGAGATCGAGCAGCGTGCCCTCGCGTGAGATGCCCGTGCCGTACATGATGTCGAACTCGGCCAGCTTGAACGGCGGCGCCACCTTGTTCTTGGCCACCTTGACGCGCACGCGGTTGCCGACCGCGTCTGTGCCGTCCTTGAGGGTCTCGATGCGCCGGATATCAAGTCTGATGGTGGCGTAGAACTTGAGCGCCTTGCCGCCCGTGGTGGTCTCCGGGTTGCCGAACATGACGCCGATTTTCTCGCGGAGCTGGTTCGTGAAGCAGGCGATGGTACCCGACTTGTTGAGCGTGCCGGCGAGCTTGCGGAGCGCCTGGCTCATGAGCCGCGCCTGCAGGCCGACGAAGCTGTCTCCCATCTCGCCCTCGATCTCCGCACGCGGTGTGAGGGCGGCCACGGAATCGATCGCGACCACATCGAGAGCGCCGCTGCGGACGAGCATCTCGGCGATCTCGAGAGCCTGTTCCCCATAGTCAGGCTGGGACACCAGCAGTTCATCCACGTTCACCCCGATGTTGCGGGCGTACGTGGGGTCCATGGCGTGCTCGGCGTCGATGAACGCCGCCTTGCCGCCGAGCTTCTGGACCTGTGCGATGAGGTGGTAGACGAGCGTGGTCTTACCGGACGACTCGGGGCCGTAGATCTCGACGATCCGGCCTCGCGGGATACCGCCGACCCCGAGTGCGATATCGAGAGCGAGAGACCCGGTGGGCACCACCTTGACGTCTGCGCCGGCCGAGTGGTCACCCATGCGCATGACGCTGCCCTTGCCGAAGCTGCGCTCGATCTGTGACAGGGCAGCTTCGAGTGCTCTTTCCTTGTTGTCGGCTTCCACGGTGCCCGGCTCCTCTCCTACCGCGCTGTGAACGATGCCAGGGGAGTGTGGACCGCGCCGCCCCTGTCGAGGACACTAGTATAGAGGACCACCTCGGACAGACAAAGCTCGCCGAAGTTGACATTTTGCAGGGGAAAAGGTTGACCTGGGCGGCGGAATCTGGCGACTGTCACGTGGGGCAGCCACGGGCGTCTCTCCGGCTTGTAGCAGCCGGTGGCGGCGAGAGCGGCGCTGACGTCGGCCTGGGTCTGGCGCAGTCGATCAAGGCCGTCCGGGGCGCCGCGAGCCGCCAGCAGCTCTAGGGTGACCACGCGCTTCTTGCCGTGCTCCGGTAGGAAGAGGGGCGCTCCGAGCGCCACCGTGGCCTTGGTCACAGGCACGCTCGCGAGTGCCGCCTGCACGTCCGGTACGGCGGCGGCCGGCGTGTCGCCCAGGAAGCACAACGTGAGGTGCAGGCTGCGGTTCAGGCGTACCTCTTGCCGCGGTGCCAGCTCGCGCTCCTGCCACGCGGAGATGGCCTCGCGGGCGTCCGCCGGCAAGGAGGCGGCCACGAACAGGCGGAGCTGCCGCTCGCTCATGGGTCTGTGCCCAGCGCGCGACGGAGCAGATGGAGCGCCGCGGTGACCGCCTGGCGGCGCACCGCGTCGCGGTCCTGGACCAGATGGTGCTCCTTGACCGTGGTGACTCCCTTGGGGCCCGCGCATCCCACATAGACGAGTCCTACCGGCTTGTCAGGCGTGCCGCCGTCCGGACCCGCCACTCCTGTGATGCTGAGACCATAGTCCGCCCCGATCAGGCGTCTGACCCCGGCCGCCATGGCCGCAGCCGTCTCCGATGACACAGCTCCGTGCTGGGCCAGTACGTCCGACGGCACCCCCAGCAGGCTCTGCTTGACCTCGTTGGCGTACGAGAGCACCCCGCCGAGAAAGTACCGGGAGCTGCCCGCCCGGGCCGTGATGCGACCGCCGAGCAGCCCGCCGGTGCATGATTCGGCCACGGCGAGAGTGGCGGCGCGGTCGCAGAGGCCTTCGGCGACGATCTCGTCGAGCGTGCGACCGTCGCGTGAGTAGATGGGGACGGTCTGGTCGAGCGCGGCGGCAAGGCCGTCCGCCTGCCTCTCCCCTGCCGCGTTCCACCAGGCGATGCGCACGACGACCTCGCCGTCCGTCGCCGTGACGCCCACGTCGATGGCGTCGTGCGCGGCAGCCTCGATGACGGGGGCAACGGCCATCTCTCCCACACCCCAGGCGCGCAGCAGCCGTGCGTGCGGCGCCGTGCTCCTGGCCACGAGTGACTCGAGCACGGGCGGCCACATGGCCTCCAGCTCGCGCGGCGGGCCGGGCAGAACGATGATGGTAGTGGAACCCCTCTCCATGATCGCTCCGGGTGCTACACCTGCCGGCTCCACACACCGTGAGCCTCGCGGCAGGAGGGCCTGCTTCCTCGCCTGGTCGTAGAGGTCGCGGGCGCGCAGACCGCGGCGCCGTGCCACGTCGTCGAGGCGCGCCTTCACGTGGCTCCACGCGACCTCGTCGTACTCGAGTGGGGTCGCCGTGGCGTCTGCGATGGCCGCCATGGTGACGTCGTCGTGCGTGGTGCCCAGGCCGCCGCTCACGACGAGCACGGCGATGTCGCGCGAAAGGGCGTCGCGGACGGCGCCGGCGATGCGCAGGGCGTCGTCGGGGACCACCTGCAGGCCGTCCACGACGAAGCCGCGCTCGATCAGGCTTGCGGTGAGGAAGGGACCGTTCGTGTCGCGCACGCGGGCCTGGAGCAACTCGTCGCCTGTGAGGAGAACCGCCGCTCGCGGCCTCTCTGTGCTGCGTGTGTGTCCGGAGGCGGTCATGAGGCGCCGACTTCCCCATCGGGGCCGCCACCTCGCTCGCCGGCGCCACGTCCTTGCGGGACGACCTCGGTGGCATCCGGAACGACCGCAGCGGGAGCTGGGTCGGGCGTGACGGCCGAGCCCGGACAAGCGCCGGCCGCAGCGGCCGGCCCCTGCTCGGCCGCGGCCTGCGCCGCATCGGCGGCCTCCCCCTCGTAGCCCGTCTCCGGAGCGCTCTGCGGTCGCGAGAGCAGTTCGCGGGCGTTCCAGAAGTACTCCACGCCCGACACGAGAGTAAGGGCGACGGCAATGTAGATGAGGATCTCACCGATGGTCTTGCCGTGCTCAAGCGAATCGGGCACGAGCAACAGGAACAGGATAGCTACCGTCTGGCTGACCGTCTTGGCCTTGCCGAGGCGGTCGGCCGGGATGCTCACTCCTTGAGCCGCGGCGAACAGCCTGAGGCCCGTCACGGCGAACTCGCGGGCGATGATCACCATGGCTGCCCACGCCGCGAGCTTGTCGAGGCTGACGAGGGCGATGAGGGCCGCCGACACGAGCAATTTGTCGGCGAGGGGGTCCAGGAAGATACCGGTGGCGGTGATCTTCTTCTGCTTGCGGGCGACGTAGCCGTCCAGCTTGTCGGTGCCGGCAGCCAGCGCGAACACGGCCACCGCGAGGTACTCGCCGTACGGCACTTCCGAGAACAGCAGGACGAGGAACACCGGGATGAGCATGATGCGGGCCACGGTGATGGCGTTGGCAGCGTTCACGAGCGTCCTTGGGTGGTCGTCCGCCGGCAGGCCGGCCGAGCTGGCATCTCAGCGTGCTTGTCCATGGAGGTCGAAGCCGGTGGCGGCCACGATGCGGGCACGAACGAGCGTCCCGCGGCGTGCTGCCCGTCCGGTCACGAACGTCTGGCCGTCCACGTCGGGAGCCTGGTAGGGGATTCTACCAACCGCTTCCCCGTCGGGGTCTCGTGTCCCACTCTCGATCAGCACGTCGAGCTCCTGCCCTGTGAGGCCGTCCCAGAAGGCGCGGCCGGCCGTTTCGATGGCCTCGGCCAGCCGGGCGGCGCGTTGTTCGGCGACGGTCGTGGGCACGCGGTCCGAGCAGGCGGCCGACCGCGTGCCCTCCTGGGGGTCGAACACGAAGACGCCGGCCACAGCCAGGCCGGCCTCGCGGACGAACTCCTCGAGTCGCTCGAACGCCTGCTCGCTCTCGCCAGGATGACCGACCAGGAACGTGGAACGCACGGCAGCCTGCGGGATGCGGTCGCGGATGCGGTCGAGCAGGGCCAAAAAGCGGCGTGCGTCGCCGGAGCGGCCCATCCGGCGCAGGACGCCGGCGTCGGCGTGCTGGAGCGGCAGGTCGAGGTACGGGAGGGCATGTTCGGCGACAGCGTCCAGGAGAGCCTCATCGACTCCCTGCGGCTGCAGATAGAGCAGGCGCACCCAGAGTGCCCCGAGGCGCTTCAGGTCCGCCAGGAGGCGCGAGAGACCGCCATAGGCGGGCCAGGACCAGCGGGACGTGTCCTGGCCGACAAGGACGAGCTCACGAGCACCCGATGCGAGGGCGCGCTCGGCCGCCGCGAGGATCTCTCCCGGCGACACTATCTCGTAGCTGCCCTTGATCAGCGGGATGGCGCAGAAGGCGCAGCGCTGGTCGCAGCCGTCCGAGATCTTGAGGAACGAGTGAAGAGGCGCAGGAGCGCGGCTGCGAACGCGCCTGTTCCCGGCGGCGAGAGGCCCGGCGTGCCGCGCCGCGAGCTCGTCGAGGAGGGCGATGACAGGTGCATGGTCGAACTCGCAGAAGAGGTCGACCTCAGGGAGTTCGCGCTCGAGCTCCCGCCGGTACCTGGCTACCAGACAGCCGTACATGGCCACGCGGGCCCCGGATCGTCGGGCGGCCTCGGCCGCCTCCAGAACGGCGTCGATCGACTCCTCAATGGCGGCATCGATGAAGCCACACGTGTTGACGATGATGAGGTCGGCGCGTTTCAGGGATGCCGGCAGGTGGCCGGCAGCGCGGAACGCAGCACTCAGCCGGTCAGAGTCGGCTTCGTTCTTGGGGCATCCGAGCGTTGCGATGAAGAAGCGGGCGCCGGTCGTGGGACCGGCCTCAGTGCCGTCTCCGGCGAGAACGGTCACTGTTCCGTGACCTGACCCTTCGAGAAGCAGTACACGACGCCGGACGTGTCGCCCTGCGTTTGCACCTGCTCGTCGTTGAGCCAGATGGACAGCGACGACGGGTTGCCGCCGACGCGGACGTAGAGTACGCCCTTGGGCCTGAACGTCTTGCGCTCGCCTTGCTGGAGGATCCCGGCGTAGGTGGCCGTGTTCTGCAGGCTGCTGGTGAACACCTCGATGTAGCACGCGGCGTTCGTGGCCTCGACGACCACCGTGCTCGCGCCGGTGACGGCCGGTGCAGGAGGACTCGTGGGGGAGTGCTTCGCCGAGGGTGACGCACTGGGTGTGAGGGCGCTCGGGTTCACGTTCGGCAGATCGTCGTCCTTGCCGCCGCCGATTCCGATGAGGTAGATGGCAGCCAGTACCAGGACGGCCACAACGGCGAAGAAGATGAGCCCGGACTTGCGGCGAGAGGCCGCCGGCCGGCGCAAGGCCGAGGCGCCGGCGAACTGGTCTTCGTCAGCCTCGGCGTAGCGTGAGTTGAACTCGTCGACGAAGACCTTGGGGTCGAGGCCGAGGTAGCTGGCGTAGCTGTGTAGGAACCCCTTGGCGTACGCCTGTCCTGGGAGAACGCCGAAGTCCTCGTCCTCCAGTGCCTGCAGGTACCTGCAGCGGATCTTGGTGTCTTCCTCGACTTGCTGAAGCGTGAGGCGCTTGCGGACGCGCGCCTCGCGCAGAGTGGGTCCGATCTCGAACACTGAGCCGTCCTGGTGCGCGAACACCCTCGAGTTGTGCCGCTCGCGGGTCGGCCGCGAGCGGCTTCCAGCCGCCCCCCTCGCGCGACGACAAGTCTACGCGGTGCGTGAGGAGCAGGGCAATCTGGGCGCAGAACGCGCCTCGCGGGGGTGCGTTGTGACCGTAGAGATGGGGCAGAGCCGTCCGGGCGTGCCCGATCTCAACCCACGTCGACTGGAGCCTCCTCCGATGTCTCGTTCTCCTCGGAGGGCAACGGAGCACCGCGAAGCTCCGAGAGCACGCGCGGCAGGTCCTCCTCGGTGATGAGGACGCCGCGCGCTTTGCTGCCGTCGTAGCCGGAGATGATGCCGCGCTGCTCCATGATGTCGACGAGACGCCCGGCGCGTGCGTAACCTATGCGGAGGCGCCGCTGGAGCAGCGCCACGGAGGCGGCGCCCGTGTGCACGACCGTGCTGACGGCATCGGGGAGCAGCTCGTCTTCGGCGGCGCCGCCGGCACCCTCGGCGCCGCCCTCCGCCGGGCTCTCCAGCAGGTCCTGCCGGAAGTCGGGGTCGGCCTGCTGGCGCCAATGCGTGGTGATCAGCTTCATCTCGTCCGACGAGGTGAACGCCCCCTGCACGCGCAGCATGCGCAGGCTGCCGTGCGGGCTGAAGAGCATGTCGCCCTCGCCCAGCAGGCTCTCGGCGCCGCCCGTGTCGAGGATGACCCGGGAATCCGTCTGCGAAGAGACCGCGAAGGCGATGCGAGACGGGATGTTGCTCTTGATGAGCCCGGTGATGACGTCGACCGAGGGCCGCTGCGTGGCGACCACCATATGGACGCCGGCCCCGCGGCCCAGCTGCCCAAGCCGGGTGATGGCGCTCTCCACGTCGTTGGGCGCCACCATCATGAGGTCGGCGAGCTCATCGATGACGAGCACGATGTATGGCAGCGGCTTCTCCCCCGCCTTCTCCCGCTTACGGTTCAGGTCACGCAGGTTCTGCGAGTTGTCGGTAGCTGCCATGAGCTCGTAGCGGCGCTCCATCTCGTGCACCACGTTCGCCAGCGCATAGCCGGCCTTGCGCATGTCCGTGACCACGGGCGTGAGCAGGTGCGGCACGCCGTCGAAATGGGAGAGTTCCACCTTCTTGGGGTCGATGAGGATGAAGCGGACCTGATCCGGTGTGGCACGCAGCAGCACGCCGCTGAGGAAGCAGTTGATACAGGCGCTCTTGCCGGAGCCCGTGGTGCCGGCGACGAGCATGTGGATGAGCTTGGTGAGGTCGGCGAGGACCGCCTTGCCGGTGATGTCCTTGCCGAGCCAGAAGGCCAGGGGCGAGGCGCCGTTGGGGAACGCGCCGTAGACGTCGCCCAAGCCGACGAAGCTGGGCTGCACGTTGGGTACCTCGACGCCTACGGCCGACTTGCCAGGGATCGGTGCCTGAACGCGGATCTCGGTAGCAGCGAGAGCGTAGGCGAGGTCCGCCTTCAGGGACGAGACGCGGCTCACCTTCGTGCCGGGGGCGAGCTGCAGCTCGTAGCGTGTGACACGCGGGCCGGACACGTGGTTGACGACGTGCGCTTCCACGCCGAAGCTCGCGAGCGTCTGGACGAGCCTATGCGAGACCTCGTCGATCGTATGTGGAGCCTCGCCGTGACCTACGGAGAGGGTGCGCAGGAGCGCCGGGTCCGGCGTGCTCCAGACGCGGCCGGCGCTCTCGGCGAAGGTGGGCTCCCCGCTGCCGTCGCTCTCGACGTCGGTTGCGTCAACGAGCGAGAGCTGCGCGTCGGACTCATCCCGCGCGGCATCGGCTCGCGCGAGCGGCGGCGCGGCGCTCAGCGGGCCCGGGGCGCCAGGGGAGGTCGCGGCGCCAGTGCTCGGGCGGTCCGCGTAGAGCTCGGGGACATCGCGTGCGGCGTCCACGAGTTGCGGCGCGTGAGTGCTCACGGCGGGGCCGTAGGAGGCCGCCCGCGTTTCGATGTCACTCGGGACGGCCACGGTGGCCGCTTCGTGGTCGATCGCGCGGCGACGGCGCAGGACCCGTGTCGCGGACTCGTCCGCGCCGGACGTGGACGCTGCCGCCTCTTCCCCACCGTCGCGTTGGCGTCTGCGGGCCGCGAGTGTGTCGGCTGAACGTTTCGCGACGCGACCGGCGGCGGAGACGCCGCTGCGCGAGCGCCGCGCGAGCAACCCGAGCGAGGAGCCGGAGATGAGCAGCAGGCCGGCGACGAAGCCGGCACACACGAGGACGTTGGTGCCGGCACGCCCAAGGAGCACCCTCGTGCCGGTCCATATCGTCTCTCCGACCGCCCCGCCGTGGGTGCGCATGTAGTCGACCTGCCAGAGCTCGGCCGGGCGACGTCCCGAGAAGAGCCCGAAGCTGTCGGCCGCCGCCGCCAGCAAGAAGGCAAGGCAGATGACTATCACGCCGGCGGTGGCAGCGGGCAGAGGCCGGCGGCCCGCCCCGGCGACCGCGACGACCGCCACGTACACGAGCAGCACCGGCATGGCGTAGGTCAGAAGGCCGACGATCGTGCGGAGGATCGTCGAGAGGCCATCGCCGACGACACCGCCGCGCCAGCCGAAATACAGGACGCAGACGAGGAAGACCGCGAGCGCCACGCAGGCTATGGCCACAAGGTCGCGAGCCACTGTGGGATGCTGGCGTTCCCTGGCCCGCGCACGCTGCGGCGAGCGTGCGGGACGCTCTGAGGGACGTGACTTGCCGCGACCGGATCGGGACCGGCTGCGGCTGCTGGCTCGCGCGCTAGACATGTCGCTGTGGGGTTTCGACGCGGGGCGTCTCTTCCCTATGCGCGCTCAGACCTCCACGACGACCGGCAGGACGAGCGGCTGGCGTCGCGTGCGCTTGTAGATGAAGCGCCCCAGGACCTCGTCGATATCTTCCTGGAGCAGCCGCTGGCCGGTGATGTGCTCTGAGGCCGACTCGGTAAGGCGATCAACCAGTTCCGCGCGTGCCTCCGCCAGCAGTTCGGCCTCATGCTCCTCGTCGTACAGCATGCCGCGGGCAACGAGCTCGGGCTCGGCGAGCAACTCGCCGGTCTGCACGCTGACGGTGACGACGGCGATGAGGATGCCATCCTCGGAGAGCCGCTGCCTGTCGCGCATGACCACGTGCTCGGAGTCGCCGATCTCGAGGCCGTCCACGAACATCATCCCGGCACGGACCTTGTCGACGACGGCTGCCGTCTCGTCGTCGATCTCGAGGACGTCGCCGTTCTCGAGGATGAAGACGCGGTCGTCCGGCACGCCGGTCTGACGCGCGAGGTCGGCATGCATGTGCTGATGCCGATACTCGCCGTGCACCGGGACGAAGTAGCGGGGCTTGACGAGGTTGATGAGCATGCGCTGGTCTTCGCGGGCGGCATGACCGGAGACGTGTACCCCGGTTGACGGACCGTAGATGACGCGCGCCCCGCTCTTCAGCAGCCTGTTGACCGTGTTCATGACGCTGACCTCGTTGCCGGGCACCGGCTTGGCCGAGATTACAACGGTGTCGCCGCTGCGCAGCTCGACCTGAGGGTGGTCGTCATAGGCCATGCGTGTGAGCGCCGAGAGCGGCTCCCCCTGACTGCCCGTAGTGAGGATGAGCAGTTGGTCCGGGTCGTGCTCGTCGATATCGGCGAGCTTGATCATGGCCCCCTCCGGCACCTTGAGGTAGCCCAGGTTGCGGGCGATGTTCACATTCTTCACCATCGAGCGGCCGGCGACGGCGAACTTGCGGCCGTGCAGGTGCGCTATCTGCACGGCTTGCTGGATGCGATGGATGTGGCTGGCGAAGCTGGCCATGATCACGCGGCCCTCGGCTTCGGCGAAGATCTGATGGAAGGCGTGTCCCACCTGGCTCTCCGAACCGGTGGAGCCTTCGACCTCCGCGTTCGTGGAGTCCGCCAGCAACGCGAGGACTCCCTGGTCTCCGAGTGCCGCGAACTTGCCGATCTCGGTGATGCGACCGTCTATGGGCGTATGATCGAACTTGTAGTCGCCGGAGGCGACCACCGCACCCAGCGGCGTGTCGATGAGAACGCTGAGCGCGTCGGGGACGCTGTGCGTGACGGCGGCGAACGCCACGTCGAACGGATCGAGGTGGAGGCGCGAGTCCGGGCCCACCTCGGTGAGGTCTGCCTCGCGCAGGATGCCGTGCTCGTCGAGCTTCGACTTCGCCAGTGCCAGGGTGAGCCGGCTGGCATAGACGGGGATCTGGATCTCTTTGAGAACGAACGGCAACGCGCCGTGATGGTCCTCGTGCCCGTGCGTGACGATGATGCCGAGGATGTCGTCGCGTCGTGAGCGCAAGTAGGTGATGTCTGGAAGGATGAGGTCGATGCCCGGCATCTCGTCGCGCGGGAACGCGAGTCCGCAGTCTATGACGAGGATCTTCCCCCGGCACTCGATCAGGGTCATGTTCTTGCCGATCTCGCCGAGACCGCCGAGAGGGATGATGCGTACGGTATCGGTGGTCATAGGAGACCCTGCCGCTGGAGCTCGGCGCGCAGCGCAGCACGCTCCTCGTCGTCGGCCGCCACGAGGGGCGGGCGCAGCCCGCCCACACGGCGGCCGAGCATGTTGAGCGCTGCCTTCACGAGGATCGGATTGCTTGTGGCGAAGAGGGCCGCATAGAGGGGGCGGAGAGCGGCGTCTAGGCTGCCGGCCTCTTCACTGCGGCCCCCACCGGCCAGGCGCGCGACCTCCGCCATCCTGCTTCCCACCAGGTGGCTCGACACACAGATGCCTCCGAGGCCGCCCATGCTGACGATGTCGAGAAGCATGTCGTCGTTCCCCGCGTAGATGCCGATGTCGCAGAGCTGGCGGAGGCGGCGCGATTCCTCGAGGTCGGGGTTGGCCTGCTTGACGGCGACGATGTTGTCGACCGATGCGAGATCCGCCAGGAGCTCGGGAGGCAGGTTCACCACGCAGCGCGACGGGATGTTGTAGACGATGACGGGCAGGCTGGTGGCCGCTGCGACCGTGCGGAAGTGCAGGAGAAGGCCGCGCGCTGGCGGCTTGTTGTAGTAGGGCGTGACCACCAGCACGGCGTCTACACCGGCACGCTCGGCCCGACGGGTGAGCTCCACACTGTGGGCAGTGTCGTTGGACCCGGTGCCCGCGACTACGGTGCCGCGTCCGCGGGCCACCCCGACGACCGAGCGGAACACGCGCTCTTTCTCGTCGTCGCTGAGCGTGGCCGACTCGCCGGTGGTCCCGGCGACCACCAGGCCATCAGAGCCGGACGCCAGCAGGTGGTCGGCAAGGCTTTCGAGTGCGGCCTCGTCGAGAGATAGGTCGTCGGCGAACGGCGTGACCATGGCGGTGAGGATGGTGCCCAGGCTGTCAGTCATCTCGGCATCTCCCGGATGCACAGGTGCAGGACTCGACGGGAGGCGGCCAGGCCGATCACGTCAGAAGGTGCTCCAAGCCTACCACGGTGCCGGGCAGGCTCCCGACGTGACGCAGCGCCAGGAGGACGCCGGGCATGAACGACTCTCGCGAGGTGGAATCGTGGCGGATGGCGAGGGTCTCGCCTGAACCACCGAACAGCACCTCCTGATGGGCTACAACGCCGGGCAGGCGGACGCTGTGGATGTGCACGCCGTCCGCATCCAGCCCGCGGGAAGGCTGCGCGGAGACAGCAGCAGGGCTGCCGGCCGACTCGGCGGCGTCCGCTCCAGTGGGTGCGAGCAGCGATCCCGGCGCCTCGCGCATGAGGTGGGCAGTGCGAAGAGCGGTGCTCGACGGAGCGTCGATCTTCCCAGCGTGATGAAGCTCCACGATCTCTGCCGCGGCATAGAACCGCGCGGCATCCTGAGCGAAGCGCATGAGGAGGACCGCGCCGAGAGCGAAGTTCGGCGCTATGAAGAGATGGGCGCCGGCGGCGGCGCGCACGGCGTCGAGCTCGGCGATCTGGTCGCTCGCGAGTCCGCTGGTGCCGACGACGGCGTCGACTCCGCCTGCCAGCACCGCGCGCACCGTGTCGAAGGCCTGCGAAGGCACGGTGAAATCGACGGCTGCGTCGACGCTGGCGGCCGCGAGCGCGGCCTCGACCGTGGCGAAGCGCGGCACGGCGCCCGTGCTCGAGCCTGCCGGCGACCCAGTAGACGCTTCGCCCTCGAACGCCGGATCGACAAGCGCCACGAGCCGCATGTCCGGCTGCTCCGCCACGGTGGCGGCGGTGATCGACCCCATGCGACCGGCGGCCCCCACGACCATCACCCGCAACTCGCTCACGGCGCTCCGCCCTTCTGCCATTCGAAATCGGCCGTGACGGCTCGGAACGCGCTCTCGTCGGGGCCTATGCAGACGGCCGACCATTGCGCGGGGTCGTAGATGGCCCGCGCCACCTGACACACCTCCTCCGGCGTGACCGCGTCGATGCGCGCCAGCATCTCGTCGACCGTGAGAACAGGCATGTCGTAGAGCACAGCGCGCCCGAGTGACTGCATGCGCGACTGCGGGCTCTCCATGCTGAGGACCAGCTGGCCCTTGAGGTGCTTCTTGGCACGCGCGATGTCTTCCTCCGACACGCCGCGTGAGACGTCCTGCAGTTCCTCGAGGATGACCTTCATGGCTTCGTCGAGCGCTTCCGGGCGTGAGCCGAAGTAGATGCCGGCCATGCCGGTGTCCGAATACAGCGACGTGTACGAGTAGACCGAGTAGGCGAGCCCGCGCTCGTCGCGCACCTCCTGGAAGAGTCGCGAGCTCCACGAACCGCCGAGCACGGTGTCTATGACGAACAGCGCGTAGCGGCGGGGGTCGTCGCGACGCAGGGCGCGGGCGCCCAGGCAGACGTGATACTGCTCGGTGTCCTTCTGCACGAACGAGGCCACGCGATGCTCCGGCGGACGGCAGGTCGACGGAGGTGCCGCCTCGCCTGCTGGCAGGGCCGCGAACAGCTCGTCTGTGAGCTCACTGATACGCTCGTGCTCGACGTGCCCGGCGGCCGCCACCACGATGGCTGGCCGTACGTAGTGGCCGCGGTGGTAGGTCCCCACGGAGACGAGATCCTGAGCCTGTAGCGTCTCCGCCCGGCCGATGATCGGGCGTCCCAGCGGGTGCGCGCCGAAGACCGCCTCGGTGAGGTGGTCGTGGACGAGCTCAGGCGGGGAGTCCTCGTACATCGCCACCTCTTCGAGTACGACCTCGCGCTCGGCGTCGAGGTTGGCGAATGATGGCCGCACGACCATCTCGGAGATGACGCTGCACGCCTGTTCGAGGTCGTCGTCGAGACAGCGCGCGTACACCACCGTGTGTTCCTTCGAGGTGGACGCGTTGGGCTCACCGCCCATCTCGTCGAAGATGCGCGCGATGTCGTAGGCGCTGTAGCGGTCCGAACCCTTGAAGAGCAGGTGCTCGATGAAATGCGAGATGCCCGCCTGCTCCGGTGGCTCGGATCGCGACCCCGAGGCCACCCATACGCCCAGAGCCACCGACCGGACTCCGTCCAGCCGTTCGCTGGCTACGCGCAGTCCGTTCGGCAGTTCCGAGACCTGGAAGGCGTTCGTGGCCCGCCCCCTCCCGTCAGGCGTTGCTTTCGGGGAGCTTGAGAGGCTTGAGCCCGATGCGGCCACGTGCCTTGTCCACTTCGACGACCTCGACGGTGACCACGTCACCGCGATTCACAACGTCCTCCACCTTGTCTACGCGGCCCTTCTTGCCGAGCTGTGAGATGTGGATAAGGCCGTCGGTGCCCTTCTTGAGCTCGACGAAGGCCCCGAACGTGGTGGTCTTGACGACGCGGCCGGTGTAGACGTCGCCGACCTCGATATCCTTGGTCATCGAGGTGATGCGATCGATGACGGCCTGTGCCGCCGCGTTGTCCGGTGCGCAGATGAATATCGTGCCGTCGTCTTCGATGTCGATGCTGGCGTCGAACTCCTCTGTCATGCCGCGGATCGTCTCGCCGCCCTTGCCGATGACGAGGCCGATCTGATCCGGGTTGATCTGGATGGTGAAGATGCGCGGCGCGTACTCCGAAAGCTCGGGTCGTGGCTCCGGAAGAACCTCGAGCATCTTGTCGAGGATGAACAGCCGGCCGCGCTTGGCCTGCTCGAGCGCCTGACGCAGGATGGCGAACGTGACGCCGCCGATCTTGATGTCCATCTGCAAGGCCGTGATGCCGGCGGCCGTGCCGGCGACCTTGAAGTCCATGTCGCCCAGATGGTCCTCGACCCCAGCGATGTCTGTGAGGACCACGTAGTCGTCGCCTTCCTTGATGAGGCCCATGGCCACGCCGGCCACCGGGGACTTGATGGGCACACCGGCGTCCATGAGGCTGAGAGTGGAGCCGCAGACGCTCGCCATGGAGGACGACCCGTTGCTCTCCAAGATCTCGCTGACCAGCCGCACCGTGTAGGGAAACTCCTCGGCGGGCGGGATCATGGGACGGAGGGCGCGCTCGGCAAGCGCGCCGTGGCCGATGTCCCGGCGCTTGGGGCCGCGCATGAAGCCGGTCTCGCCGACCGAGAAGGGCGGGAAGTTGTAGTGGTGCATGTAGCGCTTCGAGTCCTCGATGCTGATGTCGTCGATGCGCTGTTGCTCACCGGCCGCACCCAGCGTGGTGAGTGTGAGGGCCTGCGTCTCGCCACGCGTGAAGAGGGCGCTGCCGTGGGTGCGCGGGACGACGCCGACCTGGCAGGTGATGGGCCGGATCTCGTCGGTGGAGCGACCGTCTGGGCGGCGCTTCTCGACGGCGATGCGCCGCCTGATCGTGTCCTTCTCCACCTGGCTGAAGGCGCGGCGGATCTGGGCGACGCGCTCCGCCTCTGGTTCCTCTCCGCCGAGTTCCACGATGGCGGTGTTGCGCAGCGCGGAGATGGCCTCCTGCCGCTCCAGCTTGCCGCCTTCGAGCTGCGTGACGCGGTCGATCTCGGCGCCATAGCGAGAGATGACCTCAGCGAGGACGCCTTCATCGACCGTCCAGGGCTCGACGGACCACTTGGGCTTGCCTGCCTTGCGCTGCAGGTCGAGCTGCAGGTCGACGAGCTTGCGGATCTCGGCGTGCGCCACCTCGAGAGCCTCGAGGATCGTCTCCTCCGAGACCTCCTTGGCGCCGGCTTCCACCATGACGATGGCATCGGCGCTGCCGCTGACGACGAGGTCGAGGTCGCTCTCCTCGGCCTCTTCGAGGGCCGGGTTCACCACGAGCTTGCCGTCGACGAGCGCCACACGGACGGCGCCGAGCGGCCCGTTGAACGGGATCTCACTGATGGTGAGAGCCGCCGAGGCGCCGACCATGGCCAGCACGTCGTGAGCGTTCTCGTGGTCCACCGACAGCACGGTGGCGACCACTTGGACCTCGTTCAGGAAACCCTTCGGGAAGAGCGGCCGGATGGGTCGGTCGATCTGGCGCGCGGTCAACGTGGCCTTCTCGCTGGGGCGTGCCTCGCGCTTGAAGAAGCCGCCGGGGATCTTGCCGGCGGCGTACATGCGCTCTTCCACGTCTACCGTGAGCGGGAAGAAGTCCGCCTGTTCGCGGGCTTCCGGACGGGCGGTGGCGGTGACGAGCACCATGGTGTCGCCGCAGCGAACGACGACGGCGCCGTTCGCCTGCTTGGCCATACGGCCCGTTTCGAGCGAGATCGGCTGACCGCCGATCTCGGTCTCGACAGTGATCATCTCCATGACCTTCGAGTCCCTTCAGCCGGACGTCCGGGACGCTCCGGCCATAGTGGGGTGGATGCTAGAGAGTCGCCTGGGCGGCTCTCAACAGGACGGTGCGTGCTTACTTGCGCAGCTCGAGCTGCTTGACGATGGCGCGGTAGCGCTCCATGTCGCTGGCCTGCAAGTAGTTGAGCAGGCGGCGACGCTGGCCGACCATCTTGAGCAGGCCGCGGCGCGAATGGTGGTCTTTCTTGTGCGTCTTGAGATGCGCGGTGAGGCTGTCGATGCGGCGCGTGAGAAGCGCGATCTGGACCTCTGGAGACCCCGTGTCGCCGTCGTGCTTGGCGAACTTGGCGATGATCTCCTGTTTCTCTTCGGTTGCCAGTGCCAGTGGAACCACCTCCAGTACAGTGTCCGGTACCCCAGTGACAGGTCGGCAGCCTGAGACCGAGGAGCCGGTCGAGCGCGCGTAACAGTACCACAGCCTCCAGAGGCGGCAAACCGTGTGCCGTGCACGGCCTTTCTGGCCGCGCCGGAGGGGCGGGAGCGGCGGGTGACGGCGCGCTCAGGAGAGGTCGACCTCGGCGAAGGCGGGATCGGCAAGCGTGCGCGTGAGAGCGATGTCGGCCTGCATGCGCGTCACCAGCTCGGCGACGTCCGTGAAGCGCCGCTCGTCGCGGAGCTTGTGCAGAAAGTCCACCCGGATGCGCTTGCCGTAGAGGTTGCCGCTGAAGTCCAGCAGATGGGCCTCGATGCGCACCACGGCTGTCTCGTCCGCCTTGCTACGGAAGGTCGGGTTGTGTCCTACGTTGACGGCGGCACGGTACCAGCGGCCGTCCACAAGAGCCCGACCCGCGTACACGCCGCGGCCCGGGAAGATGGTACCGGCCTCAACGTCGAGATTGGCCGTGGGAACGCCCAGAGTGCGGCCGCGCTGCCACCCCCCCACGACCTTGCCGTGTGTGCTCGGTGGACGTCCCAGGATACTGCGGACCTCTTCGAGGCGGCCCTGCGAGAGCAGCCGGCGGATGCGGGTAGAGCTGATGGTCTTGGCGTCCTTCAGCTCGAGCGGGACCACCTCGACCGCGAATCCCAGATCGGCGCCAGCGCGCTCGAGGTCTGCGGGCGTGCCTGCTCCTCCGGCCCCGAACGTGAAGTTCTCCCCGACGACCACGATGCGCGCCGCAAGAGCGTCGGCGAGCACGGTGCGGCTGAAGTCGTCGGCCGGCATCGACGCCATCTCTATGGTGAAGGGCAGGACTACGACTTCATCGAGCCCCACCTCAGACAGCAGAGCGATCTTGGCGTGGAGGGGTGTCAGGATGCGAGGCTGTCGCGCAGGGTCTATGACCGCCAGCGGGTGACGGTCGAACGTCAGGGCGCTGGAGCGCAACTCCAGCCTGCGAGCGGCGTCCAGAGCCGTAGCGATGACGCGCCGGTGGCCGGCGTGGACGCCGTCGAACGTCCCGATGGCCACGGCGCGCGGGGCGGCCGGCAGATCGTGCAGGGACCGGTAGACGCGGGTCACAGCGCTAGAAAATGACGACCGGCCGCAGGCTGCGACCGTCATCGGCCGGCTCGTACACCGCCACCAGCTCGCCCCGATGCGTGAGGCAGACGGCTCCTGGGGTGCTCCCGGGCACGCGCACGCCGTTGCGGATGCCCGGGACCTGAGCGCCGGGGATCTCGAGCGACGGCAGGAAGCTCAAGGCACGCCCTGGCGGCACAAGGCCTGGGATGCCTGCCTCCGGGCCATCCAGGGAGGTGACGGCTTCCTCGAAGGCGGCCAGCGGCTGGGCTCTCTCGACACGCAGGTCGCCGATGGCCGTGCGGGAGAGGTCATGCAGGTAACCGCCCGCACCCACGGCCTCGCCGATGTCGATGGCGAGCTGGCGCACGTACGTGCCCTTGGAGCAGGCGATGCGGCAGCGCATCGCCTGGGCGACCTCATCGAAGGAGAGAATCTCGATGGCCGAGATCTCGACCTCCTTGACCGGTGTCTCCACGGTCTCACCGCGGTGTGCCTTCTTGTAGAGACGCTCGCCGTCCACCTTGACGGCGGAGGTCATGGGGACACGCTGCTGGATGCGGCCCAGGAAGCGCGGCAAGACCGTCTCCACGGCCTCCGGTGTCGTGCGCGCGCCGGTGAGCTTGAGGGCGCCGGTGAGGTCGCCGGTGTCTGACGTGGTGCCGAACTGGATAGTGCAGACGTATTCCTTGGGCAGGTCGACGAAGAACCGGGCGATCTTGGTCGCTCTGCCGACCAGGACGATGAGCAGACCGGTGGCGAAGGGGTCCAGCGTACCGGCGTGCCCCACCTTCTTGACCACAGGCCGAACGTGGCGACGCACGCGGGCGACCACGTCATGGGACGTGAGACCGGTCGGCTTGTCTATGAGGAGGATGCCGTCTACAGGCGCGCGTCGAGTTCTGTACTGAGCCATGCCACCACCTCCTCCGGCGCGTCATCGGTCGAGAATCCTGCCGCCTGCTGGTGCCCACCGCCGCCTCGTGCTCGGGCAAGGGCGCCGACGTCGAAGCCGGTCGAGCGCATGCTCACCCGCGTGCGGGGGCCGTCGTTCTGCTCGCGCACCAGGGCGGCGACCGCCACGCCGCGCACGCTGCGCAGGCTGTCGACGACGCCTTCCGTGCCGTCGGAGTCGCCGCGATCGGCGAAGTCGGCGCGCGTGAGCACCGCGATGAGGGCCCTCCCTCCGGCCGCGGGGCGGGCGTTGCCGACGGCGCGCGCCCACAGGCGCAGGTCGGCGAGGCTGCGATCCTCGAAAAGGGCCCGGTAGATCGGCTCGGGTCGGGCGCCGGCTTCCACCAGGAGTGCGGCCGCACGGAACGTCTCCGCTCCAGTCGAAGCGTGGCGGAACTGGCCGGTGTCGAAGGCGATGCCGGTGTACAACGCCGTGGCGGCGCGCGGCGTGGGGGTGAATCCCAGGGTTCCGTAGATGGAGCAGACGATCTCCGAGACGCTGCTCGCCTGTGGCAGCACGACGTTCACCTGCGCGAAACGCGTGTTGTCGGGGTGGTGGTCGATGTTGACGATTATGCCGCTCCAGCCGCCGATATCGAGAGCGGTGCGTTCGATGCTGCCGGAGTCGAGCACGAAAAGGGTATCGCCAGCTTCGGGAGGGCCTTCGATCACAGCACCGTCCGGAAGGAACCAGTCGTGACGGGGCAGCTTCGTACCCGGGCGCACGCGCACGGTGCCGCGGCCGCCGAGCTGGTCGAGGAGGTCCAGGAGGCCAGCCGCGGCGCCCACGGCGTCAAGGTCCGGGTTCTCGTGTATGGCTACGGTTGCCGCGCGGGCTTCGCGCAGGGCGGCGCAGGCGGCCGCGATGTCGTCGACGGGCTTCACGACGCCTCGTCCGGGTGCCGTTCGTCGGCGCCGGTCGGTCCATAAGGTGCCTGCGGGGCAGTCTCCGCCTGCGGCGCGGTAGGCATGCCCTCCGCCAAGGCGGGCTCGTGGGGAGCCTGCGAGCGGGCGGCGATCTCGGCTTCTTCTGCCTCGAGCAGTTCGTTGATGTGGAGGGCGCGGTCGGGCGTCTCGTCGTAGACGAACTCCAGCCGGGGCGTGCGCTTCATGCGCAGCCGTGAGGCCACTGCACTCTGGAGCACGCCGTGGGAAGCCCGGAGGGCGACGAGTGACTCGGACCGATGTGTCTCGTCGCCGAGCACGCTCACGAAGACCTTCGCCGAGCGCAGGTCAGGCGCCGTCTCGACACCGGTGACGGTGACGAATCCCAGACGTGGGTCCCTCACCTCGGTCTCCACCGCCTGCGAGACGACCTCTCGGATGGCCTCGTTGACACGACGCAGACGGCGGCTCATGCGACGCTCCTTGGACGCTGTGGTGACTTCTGCACTCAGGCCTCGGTATCCCAGAGCGAGTCGACGCTGTCGACGGAGCGGACGACCGTGCGGCTGACCTCGAAGTCGTTGCGCCCGTGGACGTAGCGCTCGATCTCCGCGAGCTGCTGCTCCGCCTGAGCGAGGGACGACGCGGCGACCACGATGAGCACCCCGGCGAGTTGCCACACATCCTGGTGCGCGACTTCGCTGAAGGCAGCGCGAAAGCGCTGCTGCACGACGTCGCGCAGCGAGCTCAACGGGCCGCGCTTCTCCTTGAGCGAACGGTTGGCCGGGAAGTGCAGCTCCACAAGAAGGATCCCAAGCGCGGCCTCAGACCTCACGCGCGATTTCCCGAGTCTCGTACGCTTCGAACACGTCCCCTTCCTTGAGGTCGTTGAAGCCATCGAGAAGGATGCCGCATTCGAAGCCTTCCTGAACCTCGCGCACGTCCTCCTGGAAGCGCTTGAGCGAGGCGATGCGACCGTCGTGGACCACGGTACCGTCGCGGATGACGCGGATGTTGGCGTTGCGCGGGATGGACCCGTTCGTGACGTAGCTGCCAGCGATGGTGCCCACCCGTGAGGCGCGGAAGGTCTGTCTAACCTCGGCGCGACCCACGACCTCTTCCGCGTACTGGGGCTTGAGCATGCCGACCAGCGCCGCCCTTACCTCTTCGGTCACCTTGTAGATGACGCGATAGGTCCGGATGTCTATACCCTCTTGCTCCGCCAGGCTGGCTGCGGAGGGGTTCGGACGCACGTTGAAGCCGATCACGATGGCCTCGGAGGCGGCGGCGAGCATGACGTCCGATTCGGTGATGGCGCCTACGCCCGAGCGGATGATGCGGATCTTGACCTCTTCGTGTGTGATCTGCAGAAGGGCATCCTGGAGGGCCTCCAGGCTGCCCTGCCCGTCTGCCTTGATCACCAGGTTGAGATCCTGGACGCGACCGGCGGCGATGCGGGCATAGAGGTCGTCGAGTGTGACGGAACGCTGGCGGGCCAGCGCTTCAGCCTTGATGCGATTCGTGCGCCGGCTCGCCATGGCCCGCGCCGTCTTCTCGTCTTCGACGACCTTGCAGAACTCGCCGGCCTTGGGCAACTGGTCGAAGCCGATGATCTCGACCGGCACCGACGGTCCGGCGGCTTCGAGGGGGCCGCCGCGGTAGTCGCGCATGGCGCGCACTCGTCCGGCGGCTTCCCCCGCGACGATGCCGTCGCCGACGCGCAGGGTGCCACGAGCGATGAGCATGGTGGCCACCACGCCTCGTCCGGGATCCACGCGCGACTCGATGATGAAACCGCTGGCTGGAGCGCTCGGGTTGGCCTTCAGGTCTGACACCTCGGCGACCAGAAGCAGCATCTCCAGGAAGTTGTCGAGGCCAGTACGCTTCTTGGCGCTGACCTCGACGAATACGTTCTCCCCGCCCCATTCCTCTGGGACGATCTCGTACTCGGTGAGCTGCTGCTTGACCTTGTCCGGATTGGCGTCAGGCTTGTCGATCTTGTTGACGGCGATGACGATGGGCACGCCGGCCGCCTTCGCGTGGTCGATGGCCTCCACGGTCTGCGGCATGACTCCGTCGTCGGCCGCCACCACGATGACCGCGATGTCCGTGACCTTCGCGCCGCGAGCACGCATCGCGGTGAAGGCCTCGTGGCCGGGCGTGTCGACGAAGGTGATCTGCTTGCCGTCGTGGACGACCTGATACGCGCCGATGTGCTGCGTGATGCCACCGGCCTCGCCGGCCGCGACCTCCGTCTCGCGCACGGCGTCGAGCAGACTCGTCTTGCCGTGGTCCACGTGACCCATGACGGTGATGACGGGAGCCCGCGGCCGCAGGTCTTCCGGCCGGTCTTCGGGCTGGGCTTCCTCGCCCTCCTCCTCGTCGGCGGCGTGAGTGATCTCCACTGTGCGCTTGAACTCGTCCGCAAGGATGAGGACGGCTTCATCTGAGAGCGACTGCGTGATGGTGGCCATCTCGCCGAGGCCCATGAGCGTCTTGATGATGTCGGCGGTGGACACTCCCAGGAGTTGCGACAGATCCTTGACGGTGGCGCCGGACGGCACCTTGACCTTCTGGCCCGGCGGCGGAGCGACGGGCACCTCTGCCGCATCTGCCTCTCCCCTGTCGCCGCCGTGGCGCCCGCCCTTGGCGGGTCGGCGCGACGCCTGCGCGTCGATGACCACGCGGCGGCGGCGGCCGCCGCCCGCCCCGCGGGTGGGGCGGCGGTGCGCCGGAGCCGCGTACGCGCGCTCCACGACAGCGTCGTCGATCGTGTCTTCCGCGTTGCTGGCGGTGATGCCGGCGCGCTTCAGATGGGCCAGCACGTCGTCGACGCTGGTCCCTCGCTGCCGCGCGATATCGGATACCTTCGTCTTCTTCGCCATCACGTCACCGCCTCTCTAGCTCTCAGGGCCCTCTCGAACTCCGAGACGGACCTGTCGTCTATCTCTACCGCGCGCCGCAGAGTGCGCGCGAACGCTCTGCACTCACCGGCCCGGCGGAAGCAAGCCATGTTCGGGCACAGATACACGCTGCGTCCCGCCGCCGGCCGGTCGACCACCGTCAGGCGGCCGTTGTCGACCTGACATCGTATCAAGTCGGTCTTCGGCCGACGCCTGCGGCACCCTGCGCAGGTGCGCTCAGGTGTCACTCTCGCCGGTCTCCTCTTCGGCGGCGGTCTCCTCCGCGGCCGTCTCGGGCTCGCCGGCCGCTTCCTCCGCGGCGTTCGCCTGCTCCGAGTGGATGCTGCAGAACCGACCGCCCGGTACCGCCTGGTTCGGGCAACGCTTGCCGCTGGCGGTGATCGCCTGGCACTGGCCGGCGACCCCCTCGCCTTCTTCGATGAAGTCGAGCGCCTCTTCTTCCTCCGCCATCGCCGTCTGGCTCTTGATGTCTATCCGCCAGCCGCTGAGCTTGCTGGCCAGCTTGGCGTTCATGCCGTCCTTGCCGATCGCCAGCGACAACTGGTCGTCGGGCACGATGATGGTCGCCTGACGCTCCTCGTCGTCCACGAGCACCTCGCGCACGCGGGCCGGTGAGAGCGCCTTGGCCACGAAGCGCGCGGGGTCGTCGTGGTACGGGATGATGTCGATGCGCTCGCCGCGGAGTTCGCTGACCACCATGCGCACCCGAGAGCCCCTGGGCCCCACGCAGGCGCCCACGGGGTCGACGCCGTCCACGTGCGACACCACGGCGATCTTGCAGCGGAAGCCGGGCTCTCGCGCGACATTGACGATCTCGACGAGGCCGTCGGCTATCTCTGGCACCTCGAGCTCGAACAGCTTGCGGACGAGTTCGTCGTCGCGCCGGGACAGGATGACCTGTGGCCCCTTGGCAGAGTGCTGCACCTTGACGATGACGGCCTTGATGCGAGCGCCGTGGTCGTAGCGCTCGCCTTCGATCTGCTCGCTGCGTGGCAGGAGCGCTTCCACGCGCCCAAGCTCCACAAGCGTGTAGCGGCTGTCGCTCTGCTGTACCACGCCGGTGACGAGCTCGCCGACGCGATCGACGTACTCCTCGTACATGAGATCACGCTCCGCCTCGCGTATGCGCTGCAGGATGACCTGCTTGGCGGTCTGTGCGGCGATCCGGCCGAAGTTGTCCGGCGTGACCTCGATGCGCTCGACCTCGCTCTCGTCGATGCCCGAGAGGTCGAGCCCTATCTCGTCGCCGTCTTCGTTGATGATGCGAAGTGCCTCGACGTCCACGTGGTCTGGGAAGATGAGCTGGAAGACACGCATCTCCCCCGTTTCGGGGTCGATCTCGACGGCGGCGTGGTCCACCGCGTCAGGACTCTTCTTGTAGGCCGAGTGAAGAGCGTCCTCGAGCGCGCTGAGCAGAGTGTCGAAGGAGATCCCCTTCTCCTTCTCGATCAGATGCAACGCCTCGATGATCTCTCTACTCATCCTGGCCTCCGTGGCTCTCGAACCTGTGAACAAGGTTGGCCCTTGCGATGTCTTCGTACCTCAGCGTCACGCTGCCGCCCTCATCGAGGGCCAGCGTGACCTCATCCGCGGTGGCCGCGACGACCGTGCCGCGGTAGCCGGCCCGACCGTCGATGGGCAAGGCCGTGCGCAGCTTCACCGTCTCTCCGACCACCGCCGCGAAGTGATCGGCACGCCTCAGGCGCCGCTCAAGGCCCGGCGAGGAGACCTCGAGTGCGTGCCGCTCGCGCAGCTCCTCAAGAGCCGAGCTGACGGCGGCGCACAAGTCGAGATCCACGCCTCCGGGCCGCTGGATGTAGACGGTCACGCCCGAAGAGCGCCCCCCACGCAGCTCGACGTCATATACCTCGACGCCTGGGAACCGGTCCGCCACGATCCTCGTGACGGCGCGCTCTATCTCTTCGCGCCGCGCCTCTCCGCTCATCCCTCACACCTGCGTCTCTGCAAAACAAAAGTGGGCGCATGCACCCACTTCGCATCAGAGACGGCCTCCCGTGTGCTTGCTGTAAGTCGAGCTAGTATATCACCCCTCCGCATGAGTGCGGCCTCGTGCGGGCCCGAGCTCGCCGCGCGTGCTCCGCGTTCCTTGGCACACCGAATGAGGGTACACTCATGCCCGGCGTGGGAGCGCAGTGATCCGGGATCCCCGCGCCACGACAAGGCCTCGAGAGCTTGCCGCCGGCATAAGGAGGAAACGTGGTCGTAGGCATAGTGATCGCCGTAGTGGTGGTGCTGCTCATCATCATCCTCGTGGCGATGTACAACAGTCTGGTCAAGCGCCGCAACGCCGTCGACAACTCGTGGAGCCAGATCGACGTGCAGCTCAAGCGGCGGCATGATCTCATCCCCAACCTGGTCGAGGCCGTCAAGGACTACATGGCCTACGAGCAGGAGACGCTGAGCAAGGTCACCGAAGCGCGTGCGGCCGCCGTGGCAGCGGGCGCCCGGGGGCCCGCGCAGGCCGCCCAGGCGGAGAACGCCCTCACCGAGTCGCTGCGGTCCCTGTTCGCCGTCATGGAGAACTACCCGGATCTCAAGGCGAGCCAGAACGTCATGGCCCTTCAGGAGGAGCTGACCGCCACGGAGAACAAGATCTCGTTCGCGCGGCAGTTCTACAACGACAGCGTGCTGACGTACAACAACAAGATCCAGACCGTGCCGAACAACATCATCGCCGGCATGTTCAACTTCACCAAGCGCGACTACTTCGAGGCCCCTGAGGCCGAGCGCGAGGCGCCCAAGGTCGACCTGAGGTAGGCCTCCCCGCCATGGACTTCCGCAAGCAGATCGCGCGCAACAAGCGCGACTCATGGTTCCTCATGGTCATCATCGTGCTGATCCTGCTGGCGCTGGGCTTCGTCATCGGCACGGCCGTCTACAGCGACTACACCGGCGGTCTCGGCCTTCTCGGCGTGTTCGGTGTGGTCGCGGTCCTCTGGAGCCTCATCGGCTACTACGGCGGCGCCGGCATGGCTCTGGCGGTGTCCGGCGCCAAGGAAGTCACGCACGAGCAGGAGCCGCAGCTCTGGAACGTGGTCGAGGAGATGAGCGTGGCGAGCGGTCTGCCGATGCCGAAGGTGTACGTCATCGAGTCAGACGCGGCGAATGCCTTTGCCACCGGCCGGGATCCGGACCATGCCGCCGTGGCCGTCACCCGCGGCCTCATGGAGCGGCTCAACCGTGAGGAGTTGCAGGGCGTCATCGGCCACGAGATGAGCCACGTGCGCAACTACGACATCCGCTTCGCGACGCTCATCGGTATCATGGTCGGGGTGATCGCCCTGGCGGCCGATTTCTTCCTGCGCTGGGGGTTCTTCTTCGGCGGTGGCCGCAGGCGCGGCGGCAGTGGCGACGCGGGCGCGGCCGGTGCCATCTTCTTCATCATCGCGATCGTCCTGGCGATCCTGGCGCCGTTCTTCGCGTACATGGTGCAGTTCGCGATCTCGCGCAAGCGTGAGTACCTGGCGGACGCGTCCGGCGTCGAGCTCACGAGGAACCCCACTGGGCTCGCTAACGCACTCGAGAAGATCGCCGCCGACCCGGTGCCGCTCAAGACGGCCAACCGGGCCACCGCCCACCTGTTCATAGCGAACCCGCTGCGCAAGGAGCGGGCGAAGTCTGGGCTCTTCGACACGCATCCGCCCATCCAGGAGCGCATAGCGCGCCTGCGGGCCATGGCGTTCGAGGGGCCGCGCGTGGACTCTCCCGCGGCCCAGGCATCCCTGGCAGGCGGCGGCACACAGGAGTGAGCTGACGGGCGGCCGGTGCGCGAGGCGTGTGTGTCGGAGTGGCGCACGCTGAGTGCAGCGGTCGGACGCCGGGTGTCGCCGCCGTCAGGTGGCGGCGTCGGGCGGTGCACAAAGCTGTTCCGCCTTGCGGAGACGCCTGATGTACTCGGGCCTGGCAGGATCCATGGCTACAGCCAGCCGTAGGCGGCCGCAGGCCTCTTCCGGGCATCCCAGCCGGAGAAGGGCACAGCCGAGGCCGAACTGCGCGTAGTCGTTCGTGGGGACGTCGGCGGCGATCGCGGCGAAGACCTCCGCCGCGCGATCGTGACGGCCGAGCGCGTAGTACGAGCGCCCCAGCGCTTCGCGGATGGAGTTCCTGCCGGGCGCCAGCTGTGCGGCTCTCTCCAGAAGGAGCGCGGCCGCCCCGGGGTGGCCGTCGCGCAGGAAGCGGGCGCCGCGAACGAAGAGGTCGTAGGCCTCCGGTGAACTCAGCGCTTCATAGGCTGCCGTGTCCGACATGGGTCGGTGTCCTCAGGAGGCGGAGAGTCAGGCGAGGTCGAGCTCTGCGGCGATGTTCTGGATCGCCGTTAGGCCGATGCCCAGGAACTCGTCGAGCTCGAGGCCGATCTCGCCGCAGCGCCGAATGGCATCGCGATCCACGCCGCGGGCGAAGGCGCTCTCCTTCATCCGCTTGCGCAGGGACTTGACCTGGACAGGGATGACCGATTTCTCCGGACGCACGAGCGCGGCTGCGGTGATCAGGCCGCTCAGCTGGTCGGCAGCGATGAGCGCTATCTCCATGCGGCTCTCGGCCACCACCCCGGTGAGCTCGTTGTGGGCGGCCACGGCGCGCGTGACCTCCGGTGGCGCGCCGAGAGTCTCGAGCTCGGCGGCGGCCGTGGCGCCGTGCTTGGATGCATCTTCGCCGGCTGTCTCGACGTCCACGTCGTGCACGAGGCCGGCCAGGCCCCACAGCTCAGGATCATCCCCGAAGTGCTCGGCAAGCGCGCGCATGATCGCCTCCGACGCCAGCATGTGGCGCCTCAAGTTCACGTTCTCAACACGGGACTCGACGAGTGAGAGTGCTTCTGCGCGTGAGAGGCTCACGATCCCTCCTCCGGGGTGCGCGCTGACAGGCCGCGCTCGATGGCCGTCACGATGGATTCGGCGCAGACGGCCTTGCTGGCGCGCGGCACGTGCTCCTCTCCGTCTGGCCCTATGATGGTGATCTCGTTGTCCTGGCTGCCGATACCGACCCCGGCTGCCAGGATGTCGTTGAACACCAGGAGGTCGACCTTCTTCGCGAGGCGCTTGCCGCGCGCGCGATCGAGACGAGGGCCTGCTTCCGCGGCGAATGCGACTCTGAAGAGGCCCGGCCGAGCCGCCGATGAGAGTACGTCCACAGTGCGGACGAGGTCCAACGTGAGCCGGTCCTTCTCCGCGCGCTCGATTTTTCCAGTCTCCGGCTTTGCCGGCCGGAAGTCAGCCACCGCCGCCGCCATGACGAGCACGTCGGCGTCGACGACCTGCTGTTGGACGGCCTCGCCCATCTGCTCGGCGCTTTCCACCAGCACGACCGGATACGGCGCATCCTCGACCGGGGTGGTGCTCACGAGCACGACATCGGCTCCGTGCAGAAGGGCCGCTTCGGCGACGGCGCGCCCCATGAGGCCGCTTGACCGGTTGCCGAGGAAGCGCACCGCATCGATAGCCTCGCGCGTGCCCCCCGCTGTGACCACGACCTTGCGCCCGGTGAGTCCCCCGTCGCGTGCGCGACCGAGCGCCTGCTTGACGGCGGCGAGGATGACGGCCGGCTCGGCCATGCGGCCGAGCCCTTCCTCGCCGCAGGCGAGATCGCCGCGGCCGGCCGGCAGGACTGTGCAGCCGCGTTCCGCGAGCACCCGCATGTTCTCCTGCGTTGCCGGGTGCTCGTACATCGCCCAGTTCATGGACGGCGCAAGTATCACCGGACCACGGAAGGCGAGATAGATGGCTGTGAGGAGGTTGTCCGCCAGGCCGGTGGCCATCTTGGCCATGGTGTTGGCGGTGGCCGGAGCCACCACGAGGACGTCTGCCCGCCGGGCTGCCTCGATATGCTCGAACCAGCCGCCAGTGGCGCTCCAGGCCACGTCGTCGTCGAGGACCGGGGCTTGGGCTGCAGCCGCGAACGTGAGCGGTAGGACGAAACGACGTGCTGCCTCGGTCTCGACGACCGTGGTGGCGAAGCCCTCCTTCGCGAGGGAGCGCACCAGTTCCACGGTCTTGTAGATGGCGATGCCGCCGCAGGCGCCGACCAGGACGTGGCCGCGTCCCTGCTCGACGGGACCCTGCGAAGGTGTGCCGGACATGGGGCCTGGTCAGTCCTTGTACGTGTAACCGATGCGTGAGTCGGCGATCTCTTCGAGCGCGATGGTGAGCAGGTTCTTGCTGCGAGTGGTGATGAGCGGCGGGGTGAACTCCTCTACCGGCATGCGCTCGTCCATCATGAGTCCCTCGCCGAGGCTGTTGTAGTAGTTGTTGATCTGTCGGGCCCGCTTGGCGGCGATGATGGTCACCGCGTACCGCGAACCCTCTGCGTGTTCCAGGAGTTCGTCGATGCGAGGCTTGTCCATGAGGACCTCCTTGTCATCAGGCAGGCGCGGCGGCCGTCTCCAGCCGGCGCCGGCGGATATGATCCATGACTTCCTGTGCGGCCCGTTCGGCGACGTCGTTCACCACCACGACGTCGAACTCGCGAGCCGCCGCCACCTCGTTCTCGGCGATAGCCAAGCGGCATGCCACCGCCTCATCGGTCTCCGTGCCGCGCCCCTTGAGCCGCCGCGCCAGCTCCGCCAGGCTCGGCGGCGCGATGAATACGGCCAGGGCGCCGGCGAGAAGCGGTCGCACCTTGCGGGCGCCCTGCAGTTCGATCTCAAGGATGACATCGAGGCCCGCAGCCAGGCGGTCTTCGACCTCTGAGCGCAACGTGCCGTACAGGTTGCCTCCGTATTCTACCCATTCGAGGAAGCGCCCCTCAGCGACGGCGCGTTCGAAGTCCGCACGCGTGAGAAAGTGATACTCGTGCCCGTCCTGTTCGCCGGGTCTCGGGCGGCGCGTGGTGGCGGAGACGGTCGTCTGGATACCCGGCATCCCGCGGAGCACGAGCTGGATGACGGTCCCCTTCCCCGCGCCCGAAGGCCCGGAGATGATGAAGACCGAAGGGATGGCTACTCCTTGAGAGCTTCGACCAGCTCGCGGCGCTGGCGCTCCGAGAGGCCGCCGACGGTCTTGCTGGGGCTGACCCGGCAGCGCTCCATGACCCGCGCGGCCTTCACGCGGCCGTACTTGGGCGCCGCCATGATGAGGTCGAGGACCTTGGCAGTGAGGAGATAGTCCGGCGGGTCCTGGATGACCGCGACGATGGAAGTGCCGCCCTTCTTGAGGGCATCCTTGAGGGCAGCCCGCTGGCTGCGCACGTGGTTGGCTCTCTGAAGAGCATCCATGCGCTGGTCCAGCGAGCGCTGGGGAGCGGCATTTGGCTGGGCGGAGGTCATCGCGAGCGGCAGTATATGTGAACGCTCCAAGCGACTTCAACTACAGGTTGCGGATGGCCGCGGCGCGGGGCCGGTCCCGAGCGACGCGGTCATGTTTGAGGGGCAACAGGCGAGTGGTCACACCGGCTCCTACTACCGCAGTGCGAGGCCTCTGACATCGGCGACGGCGTCCACGCCCCGTCGCTCGAGCAGTCCGATCAGTTCACGCAATATTCGGCGCGGGGCTTGCGGGTCGGCGAAGACGGCGACGCCGACGGCCACCGCGGTGGCGCCGCACGCGATGAAGTCCAGCGCGTCCTGGCCGGAGGTGACACCGCCCATGCCGATCACGGGTAGGTCGACTGCGGCGGCCACCTCGGCCACCATGCGCAGGGCGATGGGCCGGATGGCAGGGCCGCTGAGACCGCCCGTGCGGTTGCCGAGAAGCGGCCGCAGCGAATCCGGGTCCAGGACCATGGCCTTGAACGTGTTGACGAGTGCCACGGCGTCGGCGCCCGCGGCGGCGGCCGCTCGCGCCGCCGCAGTCACCTCGGCGACGTTCGGAGTGAGCTTCACCGTGAGCAGCCGGGACGTGAGGCCGCGTGCCGCGGCGGTCAGCGAGCCGGTGGCGGCAGGGTCCGCGCCGATGGCCAGCCCTCCGCTCGCGACATTGGGGCACGAGACGTTCAGCTCGTAGCCCGCCACGTCCGGGGCCGGGGCCGTGGCCAACCAGGCCTCCAGGCGCCGGATGACTGCCAGGTAGTCCTCGGGGCGCGATCCGCCGACGCTGACGATGACGGGGCGATCCAGCTCCGACAGGCGCGGCAGCTGCTTGAGATACTCGTCAATGCCGGGGTTGGCGAGGCCGATGGCATTGATCATGCCGGCCGGTGTCTCGGTGACCCGCGGCGGCGGGTTGCCGGACCGTGGCTCCAGCGTCACCGTCTTCGGGAAGTACGCCGCATACGGGAAGTCCCGGAACCCACCGGGTCCGGCGACCGCCAGTGCGTCGTAGGTGCCGGATGCGTTGACGAGCGGGTGCGCCAACGTGACGTCGCCCAGGCGGACCTGCATGTCGACCGTGCTCATGACTAAACCACCTGCTCCAGCGGCAGTACGGGACCATCCGCGCACACACGGACATAGCTGCCGTCCGGTGCGGGCACCACACAGCCGTGGCAGGCCCCTGTGCCGCAGGCCATGCGCGCTTCGAGGGACGCATAGCCGCGGGATCCGTGCTCTGCCGCCCAGTCGCGGACACCGCGCAGCATCGCGAGTGGGCCGCAGGCGTAGACGATGCCGCCGTGCCGCGCAGATACGGCGGCGGCCGGCGACTCCCGTAGGGCGTCGACCACCGTGCCGACGACGCCCTGCGACCCATCGTCGGTGGCCGTGACCACGCCGGGCAGGTCCAGGAGGGTGAGAAGTTGAGCCTGAGCCGCTCCGCGCACGCCTGCATAGCTCAGGGCAGCGACGCCGCGCGCGGCCAGATCGTCTGCGAGGAACTGCAGTGGAGCCAGCCCGATGCCCCCTCCTACGAGGAGCGCGTGCCTCGTGTTCTCGAGCGGGAACCCGTTGCCGAGCGGCGCGCTGATGGTGAGCTCGTCGCCGGGCATCGCCGCCGACAGCAGGGCGGTGCCCGTGCCGCGTGTCTCGATGAGAAGGGCGATGCCATCTGGACGTCGGCGGTGTATGGAGAGCGGTCGGCGTAGGTGGAAGTCCGGCGCCGGAACGGAAGCCATGACGAATTGCCCCGGACGTGCCTGGTCGGCAACGGCCGGTGCTTGGAGCCAGATCGTGGCCCAAGCGCCGGCCCGCCGCACCTCCTGCACGCGGCAGCGGTGCGCTTCGAGCCCGGAGGGCCCTACTCCGTCGGCATGACGCGTCAGCGCGTTCACCGGTTCCCCTTGATCCCGCCGGTGCGCATGCCCGTCTCTACACTCCGGCGCGTTTCCCGGTCTGCCCCGATGGAGTCGCGGGGGCGATGCTGCCGCGTTCCTTGCGTACGCGAAGTCCTCCACGCACATCGGCCGGCCGGGGCCCCGGGGTGCCGGGCGGCGCGGGCGGGCGCTCGGTGAGCTCGGCGTGCAGGTCCTGCAGGCAGTGCACGCCTATGCGCGGGCGCCGGCTGGCCTCAATGGCGGAGACGGCCGCGGATGCGCCGGCCAGCGTGGTGATGCAGGGCACCCCACGTCGCAGAGCCGCGCGCCGGATCTCGAATCCGTCTGAGCGCGCGGCGCGCCCGTACGGGGTGTTCACGACCAGGTCGACCTCGCCGCCGAGGATCATCTCTACGATATGCGGCGACCCCTCGCCGACCTTGTTCACGGCCTGCGCCTGTACGCCGAGGCTCTGCAGCGCCCGCGCCGTGCCGCCGGTGGCCAGGATGCGGAAGCCGAGGCCGGCCAGTCGTTGAGCGAGGATGGTCGCCGCCGACTTGTCGGTGTCGCACACCGACAGGAAGACCGTGCCTTGTGCAGGCAGGGGCGCGCTGGCCGCGGCCTGAGCCTTGGCGAAGGCCGCCGGGAAAGCGTCGGCGACGCCCATGACCTCGCCGGTGGACTTCATCTCCGGACCAAGGCGGCTGTCCGCGTCCGGGAAGCGGTTGAACGGGGCGACGGCCTCCTTGACGCTCACGTGGCGCGGCACCAGGCGCTGCGGAAGGCCCATGTCGGCGAGCCGCTCGCCGAGGACCACGCGAGTGCCGACCTTGGCCAGTTGCACGCCGGTGGCCTTGCTGACGAACGGCACAGTGCGTGACGCCCTAGGGTTCACCTCGAGCACGTACAGTTCGTAGTTCTGGTAGGCGAACTGAGCGTTCATGATGCCGCGCACGCCCAGAGCGAGGGCAAGCTCGCTCACCCAGCGGCGGACCTCCTCAAGGGTGCCCTCGCCGAGCGAGATGGAGGGGATGACGCAGGCCGAATCGCCGGAATGCACGCCTGCTTCTTCCACGTGTTGCATGACGGCGCCCACGTACACGTCCTCCCCGTCGGCCACCACGTCTACGTCGACCTCGATGGCGTCTTCGAGGAAGCGGTCGATCAGCACTGGCCGGTCCGGGGTGGCCTGCGCGGCCTCGGTGAGGTAGCGCTCGAGGTCATCGTCGCTGTAGACGATCTCCATGGCGCGACCGCCGAGAACAAAGCTCGGCCGCATGAGCAGCGGGTAGCCGATGCGGCCGGCCACCTCCCTGGCCTCGTCCAGGCTCGAGGCTACTCCGTAGGGCGGGCAGCGCATGCCGAGCTCGTCGAGAAGCCGGCCAAAGCGGCCGCGGTCTTCAGCAAGGTCTATGGCGTCGTTGGGCGTGCCGGCCAGGGCGACGCCGGCGTCGGCCAGGCCGGCCGCGAGACGCAGGGGTGTCTGGCCTCCGTACTGAAGGATGACCCCCAGAGGCTGCTCGTTGGCGACGACGTTCAACACATCCTCGTAGGTGAGCGGCTCGAAGTACAGACGGTCCGAGACGTCGTAGTCGGTGGAGACCGTCTCGGGGTTGCAGTTCACCATGACCGCCTCGTAGCCCGCCTCGCGGACAGTCATCGCGGCGTGCACGCAGCAGTAGTCGAACTCGATGCCCTGGCCGAT
>CAZIGT010000003.1:0-32536 GCA_964538465.1 uncultured Thermoleophilia bacterium
GCGCGGCCGCGGGCGGCCGCGCGCCGCGCCAACTCGTCGCGCTGGACGACACCGAACCGGTGCTGCTCGTCCACCACGACGGCCGCCAGCGACCGGAAACGCACCTCGTCCTGGATGAGGGCGTGAGTGCCGACCACGAGCTGCGTCTCTCCGCTCTTGAGGCGGGCCAGCGTCTCTCGGCGCTGGCTCGCGGTGAGTGCGGCTGTCAGAAGCTCCGAGCGCGCCAGATCACCCACGAGTTCGTGCACCGTTGCCAGGTGCTGTCCGGCGAGGGTCTCGGTCGGCACCAGAAGAGCCGCCTGGTGTCCCGATTCGACGGCGCGGAGCAGCATGTGCAGGGCGACGATGGTCTTCCCTGCGCCCACGTCGCCCTGCAGGAGCCTACGCATAGGGATCTCGCTGCGGAGATCGCCTTCCATGTCGTCGATGGCCGCCCGCTGGTCGTCCGTCAGCGCGAACGGCAGGCCGTCGACGAAGCGCTGTGCCGTGCCGTCGACAGCGGGCAGCGACCAGGCGCGCACCGCTCCCTGCTCGCGTGCCTTGTGCACGAGCAGTCCGAGCTGCAGAAGGTAGAGCTCTTCGAACACGAGACGTTCGCGGGCCGCTCTGCCGCGAGTTGGATCCCCCGGCAGGTGAACGGCGATCAGCGCGTCGCAGCGCGCGGGTAGACCGCTGGACACTCGCAGACGCGAGGGCAGCGGGTCCGGCACCCGACGGGCCACTGGGAGCAGTGAATGGACCAGCGTGCGAAGCAGCCGCGCGGATATGGATTCGCTGGCTGGGTAGACCGGCACGACGCCTTCGGTGTGGACGGTCTCAGCCTGATCGTCCAGCACTTCGTGGCTCTTCACGGGGAACGTGACCGTTCCACCGCGCTTGGTGAGTGTGCCCCGGAGGCTCACAACGGTGCCGGGCTTCAGGGCGTCAACCAGCCACGCCTGATTGAACCACACGGCCTCGATCACGCCGGTGGTATCGCGCACGGTGGCGCGCACCACCTGCAGCCCCCTGCGCCGACCGCTCACGAGTCGCACCCGCTCGACGACGCCGCGCACGGTCGCTTCCTCGCCGATCTTCAGAGTGCCCAGATCGCGGCGCTGACGATAGTCGTCGTAGCGGCGCGGATAGTGCTCGAGGAGGTCACCGACCGTGACGAGACCGAGTTCGCGCAGCCGGCGAGCCGTGGTGGGGCCCACGCGGGTGGCTCCGGTGAGGGGAGCAGACAACTCGTGCGGCCGCAGGAACGACCTCGGCGGCTGCGGCCGTCCCGGGTAGCGGCCGCCGCCGAAACGCAGCGGCAGCGGCGATCCGCTCACGACCGGAGGGAGCGGCTCTCAGGGTTGCGTGCGGCGAGGCTCATGCGGCCCCCGCTCCCCCTATTCCGCGATCATGCCGTACGCACAGGCTCCGGGGCCGATGTGCACCCCGACGACGGCCCCCGCCCAGCCTGTGAAGAGGATCTCGGCGTCTGGTCTCACGTTCAGTATGACTTCGCGCAGCCTGTCCAACGCTTCCGGACGACCGGCCTGGACGATGCCAACATACACCTTCTCCTGCGGCCCGGCGTACTCGGCCAGGTACTGGCCCATGGCCTCCCACGCCTTGCGTTCGCCGCGGACCTTCATATAGGGCGAGAGAACGCCGTCGTAGGCCTGGATGACCGGCCGGATGCCGAGCACGCCGCCCACCATCTCCTGGGCGCGACCGATGCGGCCGCCACGGCGCAGGTACTCGAGGGTGCCGGGAAGGATCACCATGCGGCCGCGCTGCTGGAAGTAGCGGATGTACTCGCGCAGGTCTTCGAGCTCTATGCCCGCCTCGATCTTGTCCTGGACACGTTCGACCATGAGGCCCAGGCCGCTGCATACGTTGCGGCTGTCGTAGATCTCCACCTTGGGGAACTGCTCGGCGGCTGCCGTCGCCGATTGTATGGTCCCACTGAGCTCCTGCGAGATGTGTATGGAGAAGATGTGGTCGTAGCGGGCGCTGAGGTCTGCGTAGACGTCCTGGAAGGTCGAGACCGACGGCTGCGACGAGGTGGGCAGATCGCCAGCGCGCAGGCGCTCGTAGAGCTGGGCGGGCGGCATCTCGGTGCCGTCGTCGTACATCTCGGCGCCGAACACCACCTTGAGGGGCACGACCGTGATGCCTCGCGTGGGCCAGCGGTCGTTGGGATCTGAGGTGGAATCGGTGACGACTACGGCGTTCTCAGGCGTCAGTAGAGTCATTCGGCACCAACCAGGATCGGATACAGGGGTTGACCGCCGGCGCGGATGTCGAGTTCCGCGTCCGGTATGGCTCTGGCCACGGCTGCGGCGATCTCCTCGTCGGTGAGCGCCGTTCCGTTGAGGCTGGTGAGCACTGTGAGGACCTCCGGCTCGTAGGCGGCGAGGTCCTGCAGGACCTTGTCGAGCACCTCGGGCAGGCTGGCCCCCTGAGCCACGAGCCTGCCGTCCACCAGGCCGATGACCTCATCCTTCTTCACGGCGAGGTCGCCGACCAGCGAGTCGCGTACCGCGACCGTGAGCTCTGCACTGTGTACCGGCTGCAGCGCCTGCCGCATGGCGGCCGCGTTGGCGACCGCGTCCTTCAGCGGGTCGAACGCCACCATCGAGGCGAGGCCGGCCGGCATGGACTTGGTCGGCACGACCTCGATGGTCCTGTTGCTCATGGTCGCCGCCTGTTCGGCGGTCAGGATCACGTTCTTGTTGTTCGGCAGTACTATGACCTCGTCGGAACCGATCTCCTCGACCAGTTCAAGGATCTGGGCGGCGCTAGGGTTCATGGACTGACCGCCGTCGACGATGCCGGCGCAGCCGAGCTCGCGGAAGAGCTGGTGGTTGCCGTCGCCAGCGGCTACGGCGATGACCGCCGTGCCGATCGTGCGGTTGGCGCTGCGGAGGCGCTCGTCCCGTTCCCGCGTCTGCGCGTGCATGTCGTTGATCTCGACCTCGCTGATGCCGCCGCGCGTGACCGCCCACGAGAGGATGACCCCGGGGTCGTCAGTGTGCACGTGGACCTTGAGCGTCTGCTCGTCGCCGACCACAAGGGCGCTGTCGCCGATGGGAGACAGGAACGATTCGAGCTCGTCTCGCGAGAGGCCGTCGCCGGAGAGCAGGAAACTGGTGCAGTAGCGGTAGCGCGAAAGCTCCGTGGGTTCCTGCGGTGCTGCCACGGCGTACGTCTGAGGGACCTCCGCGGTCGCCGGCTCCGCACTCGTGGCGACTGCCGCGACCCGTGCCCTGGCCGCCGCAGCGGCCTTGGCGCCGACCCGGGCCGGATCTGCGAGCACCGCGGCGGCGAGACCGCGGCAGATGACCAGCAGGCCGTAGCCGCCGGCGTCGACGACACCGGCCTGGCGCAGCGCCGCCAGTTGGTGCTGAGTGCGGTCCACCGCCAGGCGGCCGGCGGCGAGCACGGTCTCGAGCGTATCGGCGAGCGGTGTCTGGTCCGGCAGACGCGAAGCGGCTGCCGACATCTCGCGCACCACCGTGAGCATGGTGCCCTCGACCGGCTTCTTGACCGCCCTGTATGCCGCCGTGGTGGCCTGTTCGAATCCCTGCTTGATAGTGGCCGTGTCGAGGACCGCGCCCTGCCGGCACGCCGAGCACGCCCCGCGGACGATCTGGGAGAGGATGACGCCCGAGTTGCCCCGTGCCCCCATGAGCGACCCGCGAGTGACGGAAGCTGCTACCTTCTCCACATCGTCGGCGGCGGAGCGTTCGAGCTCCTCGAGCACGGCCCGGACGGTGAGGAACAGGTTGGTGCCGGTGTCGCCGTCCGGCACCGGATAGACGTTCAGGTCGTTGATGACCGAACGTTCGGCGTCGAGTTCCGCCAGGGCACCCCGGACGAGTGCCACCGCGAAAGCGTGGGCACTCACTCGCGCAGGTCCTCGACGCTGACGTCGACATCGTCGACGCGCAGACCAGTGGCGTGCTCGATCTGGTAGCGCACCTGGTCACGCAGAATGGCGGTGACCTGAGCGAGGTTGACGCCGCGCTCCATGATGACGTGCAGGCGAAGCCGCACGGACCCGTCGCCGAGGAGCACTTCGACACCTTCGGTGAGTGATCCGCGGAACAGATCCGCCACGCGCCGTAGCGGTGCGCTGCGCAGATCGACGACGCCGTACGTGGTGCGAGCGGCGTGGCCGGCGAGCTTGGCGATGGCCACTTCGGAGAAGGTGACGCCCCCGCCGCTACCGCCAGCGGCACGCTCCTGAGTTCGTTCGCGCATCGCCCTGAGACACCCCTCCCTCAGCGCGGCACGCGCCACGCTCAGGTCTGCTCGGTCAGCAGCTCGTTGAGTGCTGCCACCACCTCATCCGGCGAGACACGGTGCATTATGGCGCCGGCTTCGATGGTCTCTGAACTCGCCCCCATGCACAGCGAACACCCCATGCCGTACCGCTCGAACACCGCACGTGCGCCCGGATGGAGCGCGAGCGCATCGATGATGGCCAGGTTCTTGTGAAAGACGGTCACCTTGCCGATGGTTGCGAAAGGCAGCGCGGCGCAAGCCGCAGGCGTTTGCCATGCCGGAGCGCGTGTAGCATAATGACGCCCCGCAACCGAATCAAGTTGAGGGTTCCCCCATGTCCAAGGTGTGTCTCGTCTGCGGCAAGCGGCCCGTCATCGGGCAGAGCAGGAGCCATTCCAACGTCGCCACCAAGCGGCGTTTCGATCCCAACCTGCAGCATGTGCGCGTCATGGTAGACGGCCGCCCGCGCAACGCGTACGTCTGCGCGCGGGGCCGGCGCGCGGGTCGCGTCACCAAGGCGCTCTAGTCCCCAGGGTGTGAGCTGACGGCGGAGCCCGGAGGGCAGACTCTCCGGGCTCCGCCGTCGCATTCCTGTCCGCGATCCTCCCCCATCACGACGCGCCGGCTCAGCGCCGCGCCGTTGGAGCAGTCCTCCATAGCTGTGGGCCGGCGTCGTCACGTCCGAACCGCTACGGGTCGGGCCGCTCAGGGAAGCTGCCGCATCAGGTTCGCCATCTCCAGCGCCGTCGCGGCGGCGGCCCAGCCCTTGTTGCCGCCCTTGGTGCCGGCCCGCTCCACGGCCTGCTCGATGGTGTCCGTGGTCAGCACGCCGAAGACGACGGGCACGCCGCTCTCCAGGCCGACCTTGGCGATGCCTTTCGCGGCCTCGGCGGCGATGAACTCGAAGTGCGGCGTGCCGCCGCGGATGACAGCTCCAAGACAGACGACGGCGTCGTACTTCCCGCTCGCCGCGAGCTTTCCAGCGACCATGGGGAGTTCGAAGGCGCCCGGCGCCCACGCCACGTCGATGTCGGCCTCTGCCACCTCGTGACGCTTCAGGCAGTCCATGGCGCCCTCGTACAGGCGGTTCGAGATGAGTTCGTTGAAGCGCCCCACGACCAGGGCGAACTTGAGGTCCTTGCCGACCAGCTTGCCTTCGAAGACGGCCATTCCGTTCCCTTCCCTTCGTCATCCCTCGGGGCCTTCGCTGGGCACGAGCGCTTCGTGTTCCAGCAGATGTCCCATCTTGTCGCGCTTGGTGCGCAGATAGCGCAGGCTCTCCTCCTGCGGCGTGATCTCGAGGGGCACGCGCTCAACGACGCGTAGCCCGTAACCCTCGAGGCCGATGATCTTCTTGGGGTTATTGGTCATGGTGCGGAGCGTGGTGAGGCCGAGGTCGGCGAGGAGCTGCGCTCCGATGCCGTAGTCCCGCAGATCTTCCGGGAAGCCCAGCTCGAGGTTGGCCTCGACCGTGTCGCGGCCCTTCTCCTGCAGCGCATAGGCCTTGAGCTTGTTCAGAAGGCCTATGCCGCGACCCTCCTGGCGCATGTAGAGCACCACGCCGAGACCCTCGGCCTCGATCCGGCGCAGGGCCTCGGCGAGCTGCTCGCCGCAATCGCAGCGCAGCGAGCCGAGGGCGTCGCCCGTGAGGCACTCAGAGTGGACGCGCACGAGCACGTTCTCCTGCCCGGCCACATCCCCCTTCACCAGAGCGATGTGATGGGCGCCGTCGGTGAGGCTCTCGTAACCGACGGCGCGGAATGTGCCGAACTTCGTCGGCAGCGTGGCCTCAGCCTCGCGGCGGACCAGCATCTCCGTGCGCCGCCGGTACTTGATGATGTCCGCCACGGTGACCATCCGTAGCCCATGGCGGCGGCAGTACGGTATGAGGTCCTTCACGCGCGCCATGGTGCCGTCGTCGTTCATGACCTCGCAGATGACGGCCGCCGGAGACAGGCCGGCAAGCCGGCAGAGATCGACGCCGCCTTCCGTCTGGCCGGTCCGTTCGAGGACGCCGCCGGGCCGCGCGCGCAGCGGGAAGACGTGGCCCGGCTGCACCAGATCATGCGGCGTGGAGCGCGGGTCGACCGCCACCTGGATCGTCCGCGCCCTGTCGGCCGCGGAGATGCCGGTCGTGACGCCATGACGGGCCTCGATGGACACGGTGAACGCTGTGCCCAGGGGCGCCTGGTTGTCGTAGGTCATCGGCTCCAGCTTGAGCTCGGCAATGCGCTCCGGGGTGAGGGCGAGGCAGATCAGCCCGCGACCTTCCTTGGCCATGAAGTTGATCGTCTCGCGGCTGGCGAACTCGGCCGCCAGCGTGAGGTCACCCTCGTTCTCGCGGTCCGCGTCGTCGACGACCACGACCATCCGGCCCGAGCGGAGCTCGTCCAGTGCCTCCTCCACAGTCGCCCAGACGTCCGTGCCCGGGTCGGCAGTGTCGGGGGCCATGCTTCTGGGATCTTCCACGGTGTCTACCTCTGCTCTCATTCGAAGCCGGATCCTGCGAGCGACTCCCATGTGAGACCACTTCCCTGCTGCGGTGCATCCGTTGCGAAGGTCTCCTCCGCACAATGGTGCAGGAAGTGGTCGACGTAGCGGGCCAGCATGTCCACTTCGAGATTCACGGCATCGCCGGGGCGGAGGCTGCCCAGCGTGGTGACCTGCGCGGTGTGTGGGATGAGCGACACACGCACGGTACTGGTGGCCACGTCCACCACCGTGAGGCTGACTCCGCTGATCGTCACCGAGCCGCGCGGCACACAGAGTCGGGCGACGTCGGCCGGCGCCTCGACCTCGAGCCATCTCGCGATCTCTTCGCGGCGCACGGCGGCGACGGTGCCCACGCCGTCGACGTGGCCGGTCACGAGATGGCCGCCGAGGCGGGAGCCGGCGAGGAGGGCACGCTCGAGATTGACGCCGGCGGCCGGTCTCAGCCCCGCCAGGGTGGTGCGGCGCACCGTCTCCGGCATGGCATCGGCGCGGAAGCCGTCGCCGCCGAGCGCAGTGACAGTCAGGCACACGCCGTCGGTGAGGATGGAATCCCCCACTGCCGTGCCTTCGAGCACGCGCCGCGCCGCGATCTCGATCTCGGCGCTCGCCGCGCCCAGGCGCAGCGAGCGCACGCGGCCGACCTCCTCGACTATCCCTGTGAACATGTCAGCCATCTCCCCGGTCGTTCTGCGCTGGTCGCTGCGAAGGAGGCGGAAGGGACGCATTGGCGCCGCGGGGCGCCCCCTCGATCAGAAGATCGTCGCCGACGCGGCGCCAGACGACGTCGTCCAGTCGCATCCCGCGTGACACGGACGAGGGCGCCGGCAGCGCCACCAGGTCCGGCGCCCCGCGTCCCAGGATGAGCGGCGCCACGAAGAACGCCACGTGATCGACGAGACCGGCGCCGAGCAGCTCGCCGGCGAGCGTCGGGCCGCCTTCGCAGAGGATCTGCAGCAGGCCGCGGTCCGCGAGCGCACGCAGCATGCTCTCGAGTCCGCCACGGGCCGAGATCGTCTCCACGCCGAGGTCCGTGAAGACGCGCCGCCGGTCGTCGGCGAGGTGCTGGGCGGCGACGATGACCGGCGAGTCCGCCGCAGTCGCGAACAGCCGGCTCTCGAGTGGCAGCTCGCCGTGTCGCGTGACGACGACGCGCACCGGGTCGCGTCCTTCGATGGCGCGCACGGTGAGCAGTGGGTCGTCGCGGCGCAGCGTGCCGGCGCCTATGAGCACTGCGTCGGCCTCCGAGCGCCAGCCGTGAACCAGAGCGCGGCTCGCTTCGCCGGAGATCCAGCGTGCGTCGCCGCCGGCCGCCGCGACCTTGCCGTCCAGGCTCACCGCGGCCTTGTACGTGACGTACGGCAGGCCCGTGCGCACGTACTTCAGGAACGGCCGGTTGAGAGCCTCGGCGCGGGCTGCAGCCTCTTCCCCCGCCAGGTCCACCTGCACGCCGGCGGCCCGCAGAGCGGCGATGCCGGCGCCGTTGACCAGGGGGTTCGGGTCGGCCATGGGAACGACGACGCGGGCGACGCCGGCCGCCAGCAGCGCCCGGGTGCAGGGCGGCGTGCGGCCCTCGTGCGAGCACGGCTCCAACGTGCAGTAGAGCGTGGCGCCGCGCGCACGTTCGCCTGCCTCGTCGAGTGCGACGATCTCGGCGTGGGGCAGGCCAGGGCCCATGTGGGCGCCGCGGCCGACCACCCTGCCGTCTGGCGCCACCAGCACGGCGCCGACCAGAGGGTTGGGGTGTACACGGCCGCGGCCCTTCTCGGCAAGGCCGAACGCCTCGCCCAGCCGGCGGACGTCGTCGGCGGTCACGCCGGCTGCCGCCTTGCCCTCTCCCCCGTGTTCATCGACTCCCAACATGACAAACGCCGCCTTGGCAGGTAGCCCAGGGCGGCGTAGCACGTGCGACGCACCGACTTCTCTCATCCGGACTCTGACCGTCGGCCCAGGGATCTCACCTGGTCAACCTTCCACGGAAGGCTCGCGGGCTTTCACCGCCGGTGGGGACTTCCACCCCGCCCCGAAGCCACTCTCTCTGTGTGCTTGCGGAGCGATTGTAGCCGAACGCGCCCCCTGGGGCCACCAGACGCTCAGCCGGCCGCGGCCTTCGTCAGCTCGCGGAACCGATCAGCGGGGTCGTCGCGGAAGCAGCTCGACCCCGCGACCAGCCAGTTGGCGCCGGCGGTGACGAGCTCGCCGGCGTTCGCGGTGCCGACGCCGCCGTCGACCTCGATAGCCACGTTCTCAGGAAGGTATGCGCGCGCGTGCACGAGCTTGCGCATCGACTCGGGGATGAAGCTCTGGCCGCTGAACCCGGGGTTCACCGACATGATCAGCACCATGTCGCAGTACGAACGCGCCTCGGCGAGCGTCTCCACGGGCGTGGCCGGGTTCAGGGACACCCCGGCCCAGGCGCCGGCGGCGCGGATCTCGGAGAGCGTCTTGTGCAGGTGGGAGCACGCTTCCTGATGGACGGTGAGGCCGTCGGCGCCGGCATCGACGAAGGCCTGGATGAAGCGTTCCGGCTCCACGATCATGAGATGCACGTCCAGCACGCCATCGCGGTCGTGCACCAGCGGTGCAAGAGCCGCAACGACGGGCGGCCCGATCGTGATGTTGGGGACGAAGCGGCCGTCCATGACGTCGACGTGGATGACCCGGGCGCCGGCATCCATCACCTTGCCCACCTGATCGGCTAAATGGCCGAAGTCGGCCGAGAGAACGGACGGTGCGATGTGGATCTGGTGCAGCAGTTCGTGCATGGCGTGGCTATTCTATGCGGTCTGAGGCGGCCCCTGCTTGGGCCGTACGCGGGCGCGTCACGGCTGCATCTCCGGCCGGCGCAGCCGCGCGATGAAGAACCCGCTCGTCGCATCGCGATCGGGCAGGGTGAGCAGTGCGGGGCCGAAGTGCGGGTCGCGAAGCTCCGGGAAGGACGCGCCCAGGTCGTCGAAAGCGAGGCCAGCGGCGGTCGCCAACGGCTGCACGACGCCGATAGTCTCGTCGCGGGTCAAGGTGCACACGGCGTAGACGAGCGTGCCGCCCGGCCGCAGCAGGCGCGCCGCCCGTTCTCCGAGCGCTCGCTGCAGGGCGGCCATGCGGGGGACATCTTCCGGCCGGCGGTGCCAGCGCAGGTCCGGCCGCTCCGCCAGTGTGCCGAGGCCGGTGCACGGCGCGTCGAGCAGCACGAGGTCGAAGCCGCCGTCGAGCTCGGCCGGGAGATCGGTGGCTTCGGCCGTCAGCACGTCGACGCCAGTGGTCTTGAGCCGGACGAGCGTGCCCTCGAGGTCGGCGGCGCGGGCGGGCTCGTTCTCGACGGCGAGGATGCGGCAGCCCGGAAGGAGGGCGGCAAGGTGTCCCGTCTTGACGCCCGGAGCAGCGCAGAGATCGGCGACGTGCAGCGCGCACGAACCTTCAATGTCCGTGCGAACGTGCGCTTCGCCGCGTGTGCTGCCGGCAGCCACCACGCCCACGAGCTGGGCCGCGAGAGACTGTGGCGTCACCCGGCCGTCCCGGAACGCCGCGGAGCGCTCGAGAGGGCCGCCCGAGTAGAGCAGCGCGTCTGGAGCCGCCCGGCGCCAGAGTTCCCGCGGCTCGGGGAGCGCAGTCTCGATGCGTGCCTCGGCGAGCGCGGCGCGCGCCTCCTCGACCGTCGTCGCGAGCTGGTTCACGCGGAGACAGCTGTGCGGGGCGCGATCGGCCGCGGCGAGCAGCGCGTGCGCCCGCTCGTCGTCCCACTCTCGCATAAGAAGGGCCACGAGCCACTCCGGGCACGAGTAGCGCAAGGCTGTGCAGGCCGTGTCGTTCGCCGCCGTGAGCTCCTGCAGCCGCGCGGCCCCGCCGCCGGCCACCCGGCGCAGCACGGCGTTGACGAAGCCAACGGTGCGACGTCCGAGACGTGCGACGAGCTGAGCCGATTCGTCGACGGCCGCGGGCGGAGGCACGCGGTCGAGGTAGAGGAGCTGATAGGCGCCGAGACGCAGCGCCGCACGAGCTCTGGGGTCGAGGCGGCCGAGCGGGTGGGCCGAGAACGAGGCGACCACCGCGTCGAGCGTCAGCCTGCGACGCGTGACGCCGGCGACGAGCTCCCAAGCGAGCGCGGCGTCGCGGCCGTCGAGGGCGGCCAGCGTGGGCTCGCCGCGCATGACCTCGTCGAAGTGCGCGCTGGTGGCGTCGAGCTTGAGCAGGGCCTCGCAGGCGGCGCGGCGGGCAGGGCTCAGCGACCGCGGAGCCATCTGCCGGCGCCGTTGAGGAAGGCGGCAGCCGGCTGTCGCCGGCCGCCCGGTGCCTGGATCTCAAGGATCTCGAGCCATCCGCGCCCCGCAGGGACGATCAGCCGGTCGCCCGCGACGCCCGCTGGCCGGTCCTGGAGGGCCCGCGCGCGCCAGAGGATGACGTCGTGCCCGTCGAGCATCGCTCTGGCGCCGATCGCCGGGGAAAGCGCGCGGACCTGGTCGGCTAGCGCTTCAGCGGGCCGGCCCCAGTCCACGATGCGGTCGACCTTGCCGAGCTTCTCGGCATACGTTCCGGCGCCGACCTGTGGGGTCCATTTCACCGAGCCGTCGGCGATGCGGCTGAGAACGTCGTGCAAGGCCTCGGCCGCGGGTGGCGCGAGGGCCGCGTACGCCTCGCCGCAGTCGGCGGTGCGTGGGACGTGGACCGTCCTCAATTCGGCCACCGGGCCCTCGTCCACGCCCTCCGTCATCTTGAGGACGGCGAGGCCTATGTCCGTCTCGCCCGCCATGAGCGCGCGCTCCACGGGCGCCGCGCCGCGCCAGCGCGGCACGGCGGAGGGATGCACGACCAGCGTGAGCAGCGCGTCGAGCACTTCCCGACCGACTATCTCGCCGTAGGCGCACACCACGAAGACATCCGGCCGCGCTGCCAGCAGCTCGTCGACCGCGGCGCCGGCCAATCGATCGGGCTGGAGAAGCGGAAGACCCTGCTCCAATGCGACGCTCTTCACCGGAGAGGGCTGCGGCGTGCCGTGGCGGCCGCGCGGCTTGTCCGGTCGCGTGACGACCACCACCACTTCATGCGCGCTCGAATCCACCAGCTCGCGAAGGACGAGCGCCCCGAAATGGGCGGTGCCGGCGTATGCGAGCCTCATGTCCGCCCCGGCCTTCTCAGCCGGTCATGGTGCGTTCGCGAAGCTGGCGCAGGGCGGCGGCCCGCGCCTTCCGGGTCGTGCGATCGAGGATGAGGACGCCGTCCAGATGATCTGTCTCGTGCTGGATGACACGGGCCTCGGTACCCTCGGCCTGGAACTCCAGCGGTTCACCATGTACATCCTGACCCTTGACGCCGACGGCAACGGCCCGCTCCACGGGCATCACCGCGTCGGGAACGCTCAGGCAACCCTCTTCGACCTCTTCCGTCTCGTCCGACCGCCAGACGATCTCCGGGTTCACGAGGATACGCGGATCCTCCTCGCCCACCTCGTAGACGATCAGTCGCTTGAGGATACCGAGCTGGGGCGCCGCCAGGCCTACGCCCGGCGCGTCGCGCATGACGTCGATCATGTGGAAGGCCAGCTTGCGGAGCTGACCGTCGAACTCGGCGACCGGATGGGCGTGGTCGCGCAGCACAGGATCGCCCACCACGCGGATCTCCTTGCGAGCGGCCTCCGCGCGCCGGGCAGCCTCCGCCGCCGGCATGTCCTTGCGCTTGTTCCTGCCCTGACCCATATCCACCTTCATTGTCATGGTACCGTGCGGCGCGACCCGCCACCACCATGCGTGTACGGTCTAGCGGCCCGTCCTTTGAAGTGCCTGGTGGATCGCCACGCTTTCTCTGCGCGGGGCCACAGCCGGGGTCGTCTGATCTCCCTTCTAGAGGCGGGTCGGTTCTACGTCCACGAGGACTCGGACCCCACGACGGGCCGCCCTTCGTCGGTTGTCCCGCACGATCTCGTGCACCTGAGCGATGGTTTCCCCTGCGACGGTAGTCTTAACCACTGTCCGGCAGTAGAGGCGGCCGCGCTCCCTCCAGATAGGGCCGGGACCGACCACGGAGACGTCGCCGGTGAGGCCGCGACGGGCGGCCGAAGCGAGCTCGGCCGCCGCAGCCGTGAGATGGCCGACGTCTGTCGCGGACGTTTCCAGCGCGAGGAGCGTGGTGGCCGGCGGGTAGCCCAGGAGCTTGCGCCGGTGGAGCTCGTCGGTGTAGAAGCCGTCTTCGTCGCCGGATGCCGCGAACACGATGGGACGGGCCTCCGGATTGTACGTCTGGACTATGACGCGGCCCGCGTGCTCTCCCCGGCCGGCGCGGCCGCCGACCTGAAGCAGCATGGCGAACGTGCGCTCCTCCGCCCGGTAGTCCGGGAAGTAGAGCGCCAGGTCGGCGTTGACGACTCCCACAAGCGTGACTTCGGGGAAGTGGTGTCCCTTGGCGACCATCTGGGTACCCACCAGCACACGGGCGCCGGGGCTGGCGAAACGGTCCAGGACCCGGCTCAGGCGCACGTAGGAGGCCGCCACGTCCGAGTCCAGACGAAGCAGGTCGGTCCCCGGGAGCAGGCGCGCCACCTCCGCCTGGAGCTGTTCCGTGCCCACGCCATGGCGACCCACGTCCATGCCGCCGCATGCCGGGCAAACGTGCGGTGCCGGCTCGCGCCGGCCGCAGATCCGGCAGCGCAGCTCAGCGCCGCGGCGGACAAGGCTGTAGGCGACGTCGCAGGCCGGGCACACCCAGGTGTGCCCGCAGTGGGCGCAGCTCACGGAGCTGGCCACGCCACGTCGGTTGAGGAAGAGGATCGCCTTTTGTCCGGCGTCGATGCACTCCACGAGCGCTGACCGGAGAGGTGCACAGAGCACCTCGTGGCTGTCGCGGAGATCGACCACTTCCAGCGAGGGTGGCGCGGAGCCGTCGACGCGTCGCGTGAGCCGCGCGTGGCACGCCACCCGCGCCCAGGTCTCCACACTGGGCGTGGCGGAGCCGAAGACCAGCGCCGCGCGGCTCTGCCCTGCCCGCCAGCGGGCCACGGTGCGGGCATCGTAGCGCGGCTCGTTGCCCTGCTTGTAGGAGTCGTCCTGCTCCTCATCTATCACGACAAGACCAAGGTCCGGAACAGGGGCGAACACGGCCGACCGGGCGCCGACGACGATACGCGCTCGCCCCCCCGCTGCGGCCCTGTAGGCGGCCACCCGCTCGCCGACCGCCAGGCTTGAGTGCAGCACGGCGACGGTCTCGCCGGGGAAGCGGGTACGGAACCGCGCGACGGTTTGGCCGGTGAGGGCGATCTCGGGAACGAGGACGATCACAGAGCGGCCGCGCTTCAGCACCTCCGCTGCCGCGCGCAAGTAGACCTCGGTCTTGCCGCTGCCGGTCACGCCGTGCAGCAGGACCTCGCCGCCGCGCGTGTCGTCCACGGCGTCCATCACGGCGGCAAGGGCCGCCCGCTGTTCGTCGAGGAGATCGGGAGCGCGTACGGTGGCGGTGTTCGGCTCCGCGAGCGGCTTGGCCGGCCTGCCGCTGCCTTCTCTCGGCCCGGTCAGCGCCGGGTGCTCCACAGACCGCAACGCGCCGCTGGCCGCGAGGCTGTCGAGAGCCGCCGTGACCACACCGCACTCATGGCGCAGTTCGGTCTCGCCGCAGACGCCCACTGCCTGCACGTACTCGAGGGCCGACCGCTGACGCTTGCCGAGGCGGCTGGGAGTGGCGTCTCCGCGTGCGAAGTAGCGTTCAGGCTTCTCGGAACCCACCACGCGGACCCCATACCGCACCTCGAGCAGCCCTTCGCGGCGAAGGCGCTGCGTGCCCGCCGGCAGGCGCCTGCCGGACGGCAGCGGCGCCGGCGGCTCGAAGGCAGCGAGATCGTGCCGCCCCTGCGCGAGCTGCACTCGCCCGGCGTCCGTGAGGGCGAGGGTGCGTTCGACCTTGAGCACCCCCGCCGGCGGCGTGACGAGCGACAGGGCGGCCGCGGTCGAGCACAGGTAATGGTCGCGCACACGCCAGGCCAGCTCGATCAGGTCTTCAGGCACGGGCGACAGGTCCAGGACGGCGCGCAGCGGGACTATCTTCCCCTCGTGGAGGGTCGCGGCCGAGATGCCCAGGACGAGGCCTATCACCACCTGGGGGCCGAGCGGCGCGGCCACAAGGCTTCCCACGGTGAGCCGGGAGCGCATCTCGTCCGGAACGGCGTAGTCGAAGGGCTCGCTGAACGCCCGCGTACGTATGAGGGGGAAGACAGCCGCATACATCAGGCCATCTTCCCCCTCGTCGTCTTCTCTATCGCCGGCCGGCACGAAGCCGACGCGACACGCCGCGGCCTCAGGCCAGGCCGGCCTCCTTGCGCAACAGGTCGACCTTGTCCGTGCGCTCCCACGTGAAGTCGTGGTCGTTGCGTCCGAAGTGGCCGTACGCCGCCGTCTTGCGGTAGATGGGCCGCCGTAGGTTCAGGTCGCGGATGATCGCCGCCGGGCGCAGGTCGAAGTGCGTGCGCACCAGATCCTCGATGACCGACTCGTCGACCTTCTCGGTGCCCTGGCAGTCGACCATGACCGACACGGGATGAGCTACCCCGATGGCGTAGGCGACCTCTATCTCGCAGCGATCGGCCAGGCCGGCGGCCACGACGTTCTTCGCGACGTAGCGCGCGGCGTATGCGCCGGAGCGGTCCACCTTGCTGGGGTCCTTGCCGGAGAAGGCACCGCCGCCGTGACGGGCCATGCCGCCGTACGTATCGACGATGATCTTGCGTCCCGTGACGCCGGCATCGCCCATGGGGCCGCCGATGACGAACTTGCCGGTGGCGTTGACCACGGTGATCTTTTCGAGGTTCTCCGGGTCATACATGGACTTGGGGATGACTGGTTCTACGACGTGCTCGAGCAGGTCCGGCTTGATGAGGGTGTCCACATCGATGTGGTCCGCGTGCTGAGTGGCCAAGATGATCTTGACGACCTCGACGGGCTTGCCGTCTTCGTAGCGCACCGTGACCTGCGACTTGCCGTCTGGACGGAGGTACGGCAGCACCTCGGCCTTGCGCACCTCGGCGAGGCGACGCGAGAGCCGGTGCGCCAGCGCGATCGGCATGGGCATGAGCTCCGGCGTCTCGTTGCAGGCGAAGCCGAACATCATGCCCTGGTCGCCCGCACCCTGGACGTCGCAGGCGTCGTCGTCGTTCACGTCGGTGCGCGTCTCGAGCGACTGACCGACACCCTGGCTGATATCCGGTGACTGCTCGTGCACCGCCACGATGACGCCGCACGTGTCGCAGTCGAAGCCGTACTTGGCCCGGGTGTACCCGACCTCCCGCACCGTCTCGCGAGCTATGGTCGGGATGTCGACGTACGTCTCGGTGGTGATCTCGCCGGCCACGACGATGAGGCCGGTGGTGACAAGCGTCTCGCAGGCGACACGACCGTAGGGATCGTCCCGGAAGATGGCGTCCAGGACGCCGTCGCTGATCTGGTCGGCGATCTTGTCCGGATGACCCTCGGTGACCGATTCGGACGTGAATAGGTAGCTGTTGCTCACGGTACCTCCTGCGTGAGACACCCGGCCGGGATGGCGGCGGGTGGTGCGTGCCGACGGCGTCGCGCAGTCTACCAGACAGGCGCCCGCGGGAGCACCCGCGCAGGCATCACCCCCGGGTGGGGCCGGTTCAGGACGGCCGGTCCTGGCGCTCTGCGAGACCCTCCATCTTCGGTTCCCGGGCCATGAGCGCGCGCACGCACTCATGCGGGTCCTTGTGCTTCTCCAGGGCCTCGTACACGTTCTCGCACACGGGCATCTCGACACCGAGCTGGTGGCTGAGGTCGTGGAGGGCATAGGCCGTAGGAATGCCCTCCACGACCTGACCCACGAGCTCCTGCAGGCTCTCCGGAGAGTGGCCGGTGGCCAGCAGTTCGCCGGCCTTGCGGTTGCGGCTGTGGCGCGACGTACAGGTCGCGATCATGTCTCCGATGCCGGCAAGGCCGGCGAACGTCTCGAAGCGGGCGCCCAGGCGGATGCCGAGGCGCGTCACCTCGGCCAGGCTGCGCGTCACGAGGCTGGCGCGCGTGTTGTCGCCGTAGCCCAGACCATCCGACATCCCCACGGCCAGCGCCACCGGGTTCTTGGCGGCGCCGCAGAACTCCACTCCCACGACGTCGGTGTTGCGGTAGACGCGGAAGGTGTCTGCCATGACCGCGCGCTGCAGGGCGCCGGCAAGCGCCTCATCCGTGGCCGCGACGACGGTCGCTGAAGGCATGTCGCGGGCGACTTCCTCAGCGTGGTTCGGCCCGGACAGGGCGGCCGCCGGGATGCCCGTCTCCGTGGCGATGATCTCGGTGGGACGCAAGAACGTACGCAGCTCGAGACCCTTCGCCAGCGAGAGCTGCAGGGCCGCGGCAGGCTCTCGCTGGGCGACCCACTGGGCCACCTGGCGCACAGCCTGCGTGGGCACCGCGTAGACGATGAGCTCGCAACCGTCCAGGCTCGCGTCGTCCATGCCGGTGAACCGTATGCCCTGCGGGATCGTCACGCCCGGCAGGAAGTGCTCGTTGACGCGGCGGCGGGTGAGCTCCTCCGCCTCAGCCGCCGTCAGTGTGAGCACTTCTACGTCGTGCCCGTTGCCGTGGAGCAAGCGCGCGAAGGCGGTGCCCCAACTCCCGGATCCGATGACTGTCGCCTTCATCCCCCACTCCCCGAGCTGTCGTGACCTGCCAGGTCGTCGGCAGACGATACGTCCTTCCCCTGGTCTGCGTTGTGCGACGTCCCGTGTCGGTTCCAGGGGAACGTCAGCCGCCGCTCCGTTCCCTTGAAGATGCGCGCTATATTGCCGTGGTGCGCCGCGATGACGAGCGGTCCGAGTACCAGGGCGACTATGAAGTACGGCGTCGGCTGGTCGGTGAGCCACGTGACCACCGGGAAGGTTGCGGCCGCCGCGATCGAAGCTGCGCTCACCATGCGCGCGGTGAGGAGCACCGCCAGGAAGATGCCCAGTTCGATGAGGAACACCGGCCACATGAGCCCGATGACCACTCCGGCGCCGGTGGCGACCCCCTTGCCGCCTCCGCCCCGCAGGAAGATGGAGCGCATATGGCCGATCACTGGGAGGGCGGCCAGGATCACGGCCAGCCAGGGCTGGAAGAACAGGCCGGCAAGCAGTGCCGGAATGGCACCCTTGAGGATGTCGCACAGCAGTACGACGGTCCCGGCGCGAGCGCCAAGCACGCGGTACGCGTTGGTGGCGCCGATGTTGCCGGAGCCGAACTCCCGCATATCGACGCCCTTGGTGAGGCGTCCCACCATCACGCCGAACGGCACGGCGCCGAGCAGGTACCCGCCCACGCCGAGCGCGGCCGCGGCGGCTATCTCGCCGCCGGTCACGAGTGCTCCTTGCTCTTGAAGTCGATGATCAGCGGCACTCCCTCGAGGTGGAACTCGCTGCGCAGCCGGTTCTCCACGTAGTAGCCGAAGTCGCGTGTGACCAGACGGCGGTCGTTCACCTCGATGGCGAATCGTGGCGGCGCGACGGCGAATTGGCTCATGTAGTAGGCCTTGAGGCGGCGGTTCCCCTGGCGCGGCGCCGGGCGCGCGGCGAGCACGGCTCCCAGCGCCCGGTTGAGCGCCGGCGTGGCCACACGGCTCGTGTAGCGCCCGTGCAACCGGCCCACCAGCGTGAGAAGCCTGTCGACGCCCGCGCCCGTCTGGGCGGACACGGCCACCACCGGCGGGCGCTGTCGCAACTTGGACGACGCCAGCGCTCGCAGGTCCTCCAACTCCGGGGCCAGCAGGTCGCACTTGTTCACGGCGAGCACGGTCGCACAGCCCCTCCGCGTCGCCTCGGCGGCGATGCTCAGATCCAGTTCCCCCAGGCCGACCGTCACGTCGACGACCACGATCGCCACGTGGGCTCTCTCCAGAGTCTGCAGGCTGCGGAGGTAGGCGTAGTACTCGACACCGCTGACCTTGGCGGCTTTGCGCATGCCCGCCGTGTCGACGAAGGCGAACCGTCCGTGGTCCGTTGCGATCGTGGTGTCGATGGCGTCGCGCGTGGTTCCGGGAATCTCGCTGACGATGGTCCTCGGGCCGCCCACGATCGTGTTGAAGAGGCTCGATTTGCCGGCATTCGGGCGTCCGACGATGGCGATGGGGATGGCGGGCCCGGCCTCCGAAACCAAACGCTCTCCCCGCTCCGGCGTCACATGCTCGAGTCGCCGCACGATCTCGTCCAAGAGGTCGCCGACGCCGAGGCCGTGCACCGCCGAGATCGGCATGGCCTCCCCCACGCCGAGCTCGAAGAGGTCGGCCAGGGCCTGCTGCGCGCGACGGGGGTCGTCGACCTTGTTGGCGAGCAGCAGGAGAGGCAGACGTGTGCGCCGCAGGACGTCGGCCATCTCATGGTCGGCCGGCAGCGGCCCGTTGCGCGCGTCGACGACAAAGAGGACCAGGTCGGCCTCGCCGAGGGCCGTCTCGACCTGGTCGCGTATGTGTCCGGCGAACGGCGAGCCATCCGCAAGGTCGAAGCCGCCGGTGTCGACCATGTCGAACCAGATGCCGTTCCACTCGACCGGGACGGTCTTGCGATCGCGGGTGACACCGGGAGTCTCGTGTACGACGGTGGTGCGCGAACCGCTCAGGCGGTTGATCAGAGTGGATTTGCCGGCGTTCGGGGCGCCGACGACGACCACGGTCGCCCGCGGCTCGTCGTCCGGGGGGCTCTGCACGCCGGCATGTCCCCGCGGCTCCTTCTCGGAATCGCGGCGCCCGCCCGGCCGTTTCCCGCTCCGCTCCGCGGTCTCTCGCTTGCCCCTCTGTTCGGTCATGGTCCGGGCAGTGTAGCAAAGGCATCGCCCAGACCGTCTGCGACTACCAGGCGACCGTGGCACGCCTCGCTCAGAGCGGATTCCGTGACGTCGTCGAGCGTGCGCCCCAGATCGGCCGGCAAGAAGGCGCGCGGCGCAAGCAGCCATTCATCCAGCGCGAGTGGCCGCTCCTGAAGGGCGCGGAGGACGTCCGCACCGCCAAGCAGACCGCTCACGGTGACATGCGCGCCGAACAGGCGATTCTCGACCGAGAAGGCGCGCGCGGCTCCCAGGGTACGGCACGCCCGCGCCACCAGAGGCTCGGCCAGCGTGCCACACAGTAGCGCGACCGGCGGTACGTTCCCGTTCGAGCACCGAGCGGACCGCACCTCGGCGGCTTCACGCAGGAACGTCGCCGCCATGCCGATCCCGTTCTCGTACTGCTGCGGCGCATCGGTCGCGGGAGGCTCCAGGCCGGCGAGCAGGTAGATCTCGTCGGCGGCATGAACGAAGCGACGGCCGAGGCGCTGCGCGAGCGGTGGCTGCAGCGCTTCGACCAGTTCGGCGGTCGCGCGAGCATCGGCGAGGCTGACCCGCCGCAGCACACCCTCGGCGGCCAGTGAGACCGGCACCACGCCCACATCCCGGATACCGTCGACGTCCGCCAGACGCAGCACGGTCTCCCGCAGGGTCTCGCGGTCGTTGTGCCCAGGGCAGAGCACGACCTGCACGTGCATTTCGATGCCGGCAGCCGCTAGGCGCTGAAGATGCCCGCGCGTCGACCGTGTGGCCGGACCCATGAGCCGTGTTCGCACCTCGTCGTCCCAGGCGTGGAGCGACACGTACAGCGGTGAGAGGCGAAGGCGCTCGATCCGGCGGAGGTCACGTTCGGCCAGGTTGCTCAGGGTGATGAAGTTGCCGTGCAGGAACGAGAGGCGGTAGTCGTCGTCCTTGATGTAGAGGGATGCCCGCAGGCCACGGGGCATCTGATCGACGAAACAGAAGCTGCAGGCGTTCATGCAGGTGCGCGCCTCGTCGCCAAGGCCGCCTGCCAGCTCGATGCCGTGCCACTCGCCGCGGTCGGGTACGACCCGCAGAGCGACGCGTCGTTCGCCGCGCGCCGCCACGAGATCGAACGCGCCGTCCGCGGCCGCCCAGTCGAGATCGAGGACGTCGACGGGGACGGCACCGTCGATCTCGACCAGGCGGTCGCCCGTCCGCAGGCCGGCGCGGGCGGCCGGCCCGGCCACGGCGGCCACCGTAAGTCCCGGCGCCTGCTTCGAGGACGCGGACGCGGCGCGGCGGGTCATCGGGCGAACGGCAGCGACGCCACCGCCATCACCGCCGCCTCGATCTCTTCTTCGGGAGTCGAGGCGCCGGCGGTCACACCTATGGTGCGGCAGCCCGCCATCCATGAGGGTTCGACTTCCGCGGCGCGCTCCAGATGGAAGGTGCGCGGCTGTATTTCGCGGCACAGGGACGCGAGTCGCCGCGTATTGGCGCTGTTGCGACCGCCTACCACCAGCACGCAGTCGACCTCCCGCGCCATGTCGCAAGCAGCCTTCTGACGCTGCTGCGTCGCTTCGCAGATCGTGTTGTACACGAGGGTCTCACGCGCGAGGGGTGCCACCGCCGCGGCGAGCGCAGAGAGCGCGGCGTATGTCTGTGTCGTCTGCACGACGACGCCGACCCGCTTGTCCGCGATCACATCCTGGGCAAGCTCGGAGGCCCGCTCCACGACCAGCGCTTCCGGGCCGCCGCACGCCTTGATCCCGGCGACCTCGGGGTGGTCGCGCTCGCCGAGGATCAGAACGACGTAACCTTCCTGGCAGAGCGCTGCGGCCTTGCGCTGGGCAACGGTGACGAAGGGGCAGGTGGCGTCGATGACCTGCATGCCGCGGTCACGAGCGTCCGTGACGATGTCGGGCGGCACGCCGTGCGTGCGCACCAGGACGGTGCCGCCTTCGACGTCATCAAGGGATTCGACTGCCCGCACCCCGCGCGCGGCGAGGTCTTCGACGACTCCCGGGTTGTGGATCAGGGGTCCGAGTGTGGCGATGGGCCCCTGGACGCTGTCGGCGGCCTCCAGTGCCATGCGCAGCGCACGCTGTACCCCGTAGCAGTAGCCGGCGTGACGCGCGACGACGATCCTGCGTCCCGACGGCGTATCGACGACGCGTCCGGGCGTGGTGGGAGACGGTCTGCCGCTGAGCTTGCCCGCGTCACCCTCGCGTCCACCTGTCTCACGTGACTCGCCCACCGCTGCCGTCACGCCTCCCGCCAAACGGCGATCACGGCGTCGCGGATCCGCGTGGTCGCCGCCTCGTACACCTCGCCCTTGCGCCCCTCCAGCCCCGACAGATCGACCGGCGGGCCTATCGTCACGGTCACGCGGGCGGGGACCGGGACGTGGTGGCGCACGAGTCGCTTGGTACCCTTGAGAGCCACTGGGAGCACGGGCGCTCCGCTGCGTATCGCCATCATGCCGATGCCGGCGTGGAAGTCATGGACTTCGTCGTCGTGGTAACGATGTCCCTCCGGGAACATGAGCAGGACCTCTCCGCGAGCGATGATGTCAAGGGAGGCACGCAGCGCCTCGATGTCGGCGCCGCCGCGGCGGATGGGGAATGCTCCGAGCTGAGTGACGACCCACCGGTAGAGGGGCCTCTCGAAGATCTCCGCCTTCGCCATGAAGCGAAGCGGTCGCCGGAAGGCAAGCCCCGCCAGGATGGGGTCCCCCCAGCTCTTGTGTGTCACCGCAAGGATGACCCCTCCGGCGGCAGGCAGGTTCTGGCCGCCGCGCACGCGGTACCGATACCAGGGCACGACCAGCAGGCCGAACAGGGCCCGGAGGAACGCGTACAGCCCCGGGTCGCCCTTGCCGATCAGTGAGATACCGCGTGCTTTCCACGGGTTCAACGTGACACGGATCCCGTCTCGAGGGCGAGCCGCTCGAGGGCGTCGACCACCTCGTCGATGCACATGTCCGAGGTGTCCAGTTCTGTGGCGCCTCCGGCGAGGCGCAGCGGCGCCACCGGGCGGCTGGAGTCGTACCGATCGCGGGCCTCGATGGCGGCCAGCGTCTCGGCGGCGCTGCTGTGCTCGCCTTTGGCGACCAGTTCCTTGCGCCGTCGCTCGGCTCGTACCTCCGGCCGTGCCGTCAGGAACACCTTCACCGCCGCCTCTGGGCACACCACGCTGCCTATGTCGCGGCCTTCCATCACCACGTCCGCGGTGTCGGCGAGCCTGCGCTGCTCCTCCACGAGCAGGTCGCGCACCGCTGCATGCGCGGACACTTCGGACACGGCCGCGGACACCGACGGCCGTCTGATCTCCTCGGTGACGTCGCGGTCGCGTGCCATCACTTTGCCGTCCTGTGTGAAACGGATGTGCGCGGCCCTGGTCAGCGCGGCCAGCGAAGCGCTGTCGTCGAGCGCCACGCCGTCCTGCAGCGCCAGCAGGGCGACCGCCCTGTACATGGCGCCGGTATCCAGGTAGAGGAACCCGAGCCGGGTCGCCAGAGCGCGCGCCACGGTGCTCTTGCCTGATCCGGCCGGGCCGTCGATAGCTATCACGGTCATCTAGCGCAGCACCTCCATCAGGGTCTGCCGGAATCCGGGGAACGACACGGTCGAGGCATCAAAGCCGGAGACGTCGACACCTTGCTCCGACACCAGTCCTGCCACGGCCCCCAGCATGGCGAGCCGGTGATCGCCCCGGCTCTCGACGCGGCCGCCACGCAAGCGTCCGGGCAGCACGCGGAACGAGTCTGGTCCTACGTCGATGCGCCCGCCGAGTTCGGTGACTATCCGGCCCACGGCGGCCAGCCTGTCCGATTCCTTCACGCGAAGCTCCCCCACCCCCTCGACCAACGTCTCTCCCTCGGCGGCCGTCGCTAGCAGAGCCACGAGCGGCACCTCGTCGATGAGCAGAGGCACCTCGTCCGGCGACACGTGAACGCCGTGCAGCGGCGCGTGACGCGCGACCAAGGGCCCCTGTGGCTCACCCTCCCCTGCCATCGCCGTCCAGGTGATGTCGGCGCCCATGCGCCGCATGACCTGGTAGAGGCCCATGCGCGTGGGATTCAGGTCGACCCCGGTCACCGTCAGATCCGATCCCGGGAGCAGCGCCGCGGCGGCGACGAGGAACGCCGCGGAGCTGGGGTCGCCCGGAACGGTGACCTCGTCGAGGTGCAGCTGCGGGCGACCGGTGACAGTGATCTCGCCGCCCGCCACCGTCACTTCTGCTCCGGCCTGTGCAAGCAGTCGTTCGGTGTGGTCGCGGCTGGGCACGCGCTCCACGACCTGGGTGCGTCCCTCTGCGTGCAGGCCGGCCAGCAGCACGCACGACTTCACCTGCGCGCTCGCGACTGGCAGTTCATACCGCAGCGGCCGGACCTGCCCCCCCATGATCGACAGCGGGAGGAAGCTGCCGTCTCGTGCCGCCACGTCCACGCCCATGGCCTGGAGCGGCGCGACGATGCGGTCCATCGGCCGGCGACGCAGGCTCCGGTCGCCGTCGATCACGAAGCATCCGCTGCCACCGGCGAAGAGACCGGCCAGCAGACGGACGCTCGTGCCACTGTTGCCGGCGTCCATGGGCGCCGCAGGAGCCGCCAGGCCGTCGAGGCCGACCCCGTGCACCACGACATCGCCGGTGTCGGCTTCGCGGCGCGGGCCGCTCTCGGCAGGTTCGATGCGCACGCCGGCGGCTCGCAGACAGGCGGCTGTGGACCGCGTGTCTCCCGCCCAGAGCGGCCTGCGCACCACCACCGGCCCATCGCACACGGCCGCGATCATGAGCGCCCGGTGGGTGATCGACTTGTCGCTCGGGACCGCCAGGCTGCCGCGCAGCGGTCCTCGAGCAGGCGCGAAGCGCACCGTCTCTTCGTTCACTCGCGCTTCCTCAATCGGTGACCCGGCCGATGATCGGCTCGTAGCCGAGGTCGCTCAACAGTGCGGCGGCCCGGTTGCAGACCTCTTCACCCTGCAGGAACACGGTCAACGTACCGCCCAGTTCGGCGCTCTGGTGATGCATGGCGAGGTCCTCGATGTTGATATGGGCATCGCCCAGCGCGACCATGATGTCGCGGAATACGCCCGGCCGGTCGGCGACGTGCACGACTAGACGGTACAGCTCGCTCGGCGCCAGGCTGCTTTCGCGGAGCAGTCGCTCGCGATGCTGGGCGGCTCGGCGGATCTGGGCTTCCATGCGCTGCTCGTCCTGGGCTTCAAGGGCTGCCGTGGCTTCCTCGAGGCGGGCGCGGAAGTCGCGTAGGGCGGCCAGCAGCGCCTCGCGGTTCTCGGCGAAGATGTCCGTCCAGACGCGCGCGTTCGCCCCGGCCACGCGCGTCATGTCGCGGAAGCTGGGCCCGGCGCTGAGAAGCGCGTCGCGTGCTCCCTGGTGCTCGCCGGCCTGCGTCATGAGAGCGTTGGCTATGACATGCGGCAGATGGCTCAGCAGCGCCATGAGGCGGTCGTGCTCGAAGGGATCGACCGCCATGGGACGCGCGCCCACCTCCGCGAGCAGGCTGAAGAGTCGCTGTACGGCCTGAGGATCGGTGTGGGCGCCGGGCGTGAGGAAGTACGTGGCGCCCCGGTACAGGGACGACCGGGCATGTACCACGCCCATTGTCTCGGCTCCACAAAGAGGGTGGCCACCTACGAAGCGGCGCTGCTCCTCGCGCGTGAGGACCGCCATGAGGGGGCTCTTGGTGGACCCCATGTCGGTGACTACCGCCTGATCCGGCGCCGCGGCCAGCGCCCGCCGCACGTGCTCCGGGATCAGGCGCACCGGCGTGGCTACGAACACGACGTCGGCCTCCCGACACGCGTCCTCAAGGGTCGCGCACGGCTCGGTGATGGCACCCAGCCGCAAAGCCGTCGAGAGCGTCTCCTCGCTGCGGCTGAATCCCACGACACGGCGGACGCCGGCGTGGGCGCGTGCGGCGAGGCCGAGCGAGCCGCCCATAAGGCCCACCCCGATGATGGCCACCGTCGTGGCCGCGAACGGGCTCTCAGCCTCGGTCATTCCGCCTCCCGGTCCTCGGCCGGTCGCTACCCCATCGATTTCCCGGTCCACTTGACCAGGTCTGCTACGCGACCGGCGTACTCGCCGAACGTCCGCGTGGGCAGCGACTGGGGTCCGTCACAGAGTGCCAGCTCGGGGTTCGGATGCGTCTCCACGATGATACCGTCGGCGCCTGCCGCGATCGCCGCCAGAGACAACGGAAGCACCAGGTCCACACGCCCGGCCGAATGGCTTGGGTCCACCAGCACGGGCAGATGGCTTGCCTGCTTGATGACCGGCACAGCGGAGATGTCGAGAGTGTTGCGCGTGCTCGTCTCAAACGTACGTATGCCGCGCTCGCAGACTATGACGTTGCGATTGCCTTCCTTGACGATGTACTCGGCGGCCATGAGCAGCTCCTCGATGGTCGCCGACGCCCCGCGCTTCAGGAGAACGGGCAGGCCGGCCTTCCCGACCTCCGAGAGAAGCTGGAAGTTCTGCATATTGCGGGCGCCGATTTGGATGACGTCCACGAACTCGAGCATGGCCTCGAGATCGCGGGGGTCCATCAGTTCGGTGACCACCGGCAACCCGGTCTCGTCGCGGGCGGCCGCGAGCATGCGCAGGCCGTCCACCCCGAGACCCTGGAAAGCGTACGGCGACGTGCGTGGCTTGAACGCACCGCCGCGCATCATCGTGCCGCCGGCGGCCTGGACCGCCTTGGCCGCCGCCATGACCTGCTCGGGTGTCTCCACCGAGCAGGGTCCGGCGATGAGGGCGAAGTGACCGCCGCCGACCTTGCGGCCGCGGATGTCGATGACCGTGTCCGTGGCCTGGAACTCGCGGCTGACCAGCTTGTACGGCTTGAGGATGGCCAGCACACGGTCGACGCCGGGGTATGCCTCTATGGGCAACGCGGTGAGCTGCTCGCGGTCGCCGATGGCGCCGACGACCGTCACCCGCTCTCCCTCGGAGACGTGCGCGGCGGCGCCGACCTCTTCGATGCGGGCAACCACCTGGGCGATCTGTTCCTGCGTCGCCCCCTCCTGCATGACGATCATCATGCTCAGGTCGGCCTCCCCTCTTCGCCGACGATCAGGGTGCGGAGATGCGCGAGGAAGAAGTCGATCTCCTCGCGCGTGCCCACGCTCACACGTATCCAGCCCGGGCAGCCGAGCGCGTTGCCGTCTCGTACAATGACTCCCCGCTCGAGCAGAGCGCCCCAGACGTCTGCCTGCGGCAGGCTGAGGCCTTCCGTGCCCACCAGCATGAAGTTGGCCTGGCTGGGCACGACCGGGCGGCCGAGCGCCTCGAGGTCGGCCGCCATGGCCTCGCGCTGGGCGATGGTCTGCTCGCGGCGCGCGAGCATCTGATCCTCGTGGCGCAGGGCCTCGACGGCCGCCACCTGCGCCACCAGGTTGACGTTGAACGGCTGCCTCACCTTGTCCAGCGCCTGCTTCACCGGCCGGGCGCACAGCCCATAGCCCACGCGCAGGCCGCAGAGGCCGTAGATCTTCGAGAACGTGCGCAGCACGATGACGTTCTCGTGATCGTCCAGGAGCTTGAGGCCGTCCTGCCAGTCGTCACGAGCCACGAACTCGTTGTACGCCTCGTCCACCACGACCAGCACGTCCGCGGGGACCTGGGCCACGAAGGCCGCCACCTGGGCAGCCGGCAGGTAGGTGCCGGTCGGGTTGTTGGGGTTGCACACAATGACCATGCGGGTGCGCGGGCCGATAGCCGCCAGCATGGCGTCCAGATCGTGCCGGAAGTCATTCAGCGGCACTGTCGTCGGCCTCGCCCTGTGCAGGAGGCAGGTCGTCGGGTAGAGCGAGAACGACGGCTGCGCGAAGACGACCTCGTCGCCCGGCTCGAGCAGAGCGTTGCCCAAGTACAGGATCAGTTCGCACGAGCCATTGCCTATCGTGATCTCGTCGGGCGACCGGTGGTACTTCTGCCCGAGCGCCGCTCGCAGGTCTGCAGTGTGTCCGTCGGGATACCGCTGCAGGCCGTCCAGTGCCGCCACGATCGCCTCCCGCACCTCGGGGAACGGCGGCAGCGGGTACTCGTTCGACGCCAGCTTCACCACCCGCTCGAGGTGGAATTCGCGCTGCACTCGCTCAATAGGGCGCCCGGGCTCATAGGGCACTATGTCATCGAGGGCGGAGACGAAACGCATCCCGTGGTCTTCCTCGTCTTCGAACGGCCTGATGTCGGTGCACGGACGACCCCGTTCAACCACCGCAGGTCGAACGGCGGCCCGCTCCATCGCACAGGTGGGTCAGGGACGCATGAGTATATACCGAGGGCGCCAGGCGCCCGCCCTCCGAACGCAGCACTCGTGGAGGCTGCGTCGCCGGGCGCTCAAGCGCTCGGCGACTGCTGCTCGGCGTCTTCTTCGAGCGAGGGCGGCTCCTCGTCGGCGTCCGATCCGGCCTCGGCATGCTCATCGTCGGCTTCCAGGCCGGTCTCCGTTGCTGCGGCGCCGCCCTCCTCAGACTCTTCCTCGCCCGTCTCCCGGCCGGCCTCAGCGGGCTCCTCTTCGCCCGCGGCGCCGGCGTCAGGAGGCTCCTCGACCGCACCGGCGTCGGCCGGTGTGGCTGCAGGTGGTGCCGGTCGCTCCTCGGCCGCCAGAGTGACGGCGTGTTCCTCGGGCTCGCGATCCACGCAGACCTCGACGTGCTCGGCCGCCCGCCGAAGCGCATCGACCTCGTCGGCGCTCAGCTCGCGCCACTTGCCGGCGGCAAGGTTCGCGTCGCTCAGGGGGCCGTACCGCCGCCGCTGAAGCTCGTCGACAGGCAGTCCCAGGCTGGCGAACATGCGCCGCACCTGGCGCTTGCGCCCCTGGTGGATGGTCAGCTCCACGAGTGCCGACTTGCCGCTCTGCTTGAGCAGGCGGGCTTCCGCAGGCGCGGTCATGCCGTCGTCGAGCTCGATCCCGCTGCGCAGGGCCGCGATGTCCTGTTTACCGACGCGGCCGCGCACGCGAGCCACGTAGGTCTTGGGGACGCCGTAGCTCGGGTGCATGAGCCGGTGGGCGAGCGGTCCGTCGTTCGTGAGGACCAACAGACCGGTGGTGTCGACGTCGAGCCGTCCGACCGGGAAGAGGGTGCGGCCGTCGGGCACCAGGTCGACGACCAGGCGTTCGGCGTGCGGATCGCTCCGAGTGGAAGCCATACCGCGGGGCTTGTTGAGGAGGACGTAGCGGAGCGGTCGCATGGCCACCTCCGCGCCGTCGACAGCCACCACGTCTTCGGGGCCGACCTTGTGACGGGGAAAGTCCACGGCCGCGTCATTCACCGTCACGCGGCCGGCGCGGATGATCTCGTCGCAGCGCCGGCGCGAGCCGATGCCGGCGCGGGCGAGGAACGCCACGAGCGTGCCGGGCGGCAGTTGCTCCTCCTTCTGCGGCTGCGGCTTCGGCTGCCGCGAACGACCCTCGGCCGGCTCCTTGGCGGTCCCGCGCCGTCGCCGGCCCCGGCTCCTCCGGTCACCGCGCTCGCGGCCGGGGCGCTGCTCGCCTTCTCCGCGGCGGCGCTTCTGCGCATCGCCACTCGCGCCGTCGCGTTTTCGCTCCTCGGTCATGAGAGACGCCGTTCCGCATTCGCCAACAGACGGGTACGCAGCTCCTCGATGTCGTCGACGCCGGGGGCGAACCCCTCGAGCGGCGGCAGCTCGGCGATGTCGCCCAGCCCGAAGAGAAGCAGGAAGCGCTCAGTGGTGCCGTAGAGTATTGGCGCACCGGGCGCATCTGCACGCCCGCGCTCCTCCACCAGGCCGCGTTCCTCGAGTGCCGTGAGAGCCCATTCCGAGGAGACGCCTCGTACCTTCGCCACATCGGCCCGGGTGCTCGGCTGAAGATATGCCACCACCGCCAGCGTCTCGAGGAGCGCCGGAGAGAGATCCTCCGGCGCGCGACCGCCGCCGTAGGCGATGACAGCCTTCTCACAGTCCGCAGCTACCACCAACTGGAATCCTCCGGCCACCTCGCGGAGCTCCAGGCCGTGGCGGCCGGAGGCGTACTCGCTCGCGAGGGCGGCAACGGCGCCGGCGGCGTCCGCCTCCTCCGCGGCGCACGCCGCGGCCAGCTCCGCGAGCGGTACCGGCCGCGGCGCAAGGAAGAGGATGGCTTCAAGGCTTCGGGTGAGTGCGTCCATGTTCTCTGATGTGGTGCGGGCCTTCGCCGCTCGCCGCGCAATGCTACCGCAAGCGCTCCACGAGGGTCACCCAATCGCCTCAGCGACCCGCAACGGCGTGACCACGATGTCGGCGAAGGCGCGGGTCTGACGGAGCTGGGCCTCGCCGCGGTTGTGCAGCTCGAGCAGCGCGAAGAATGTGACCGCTCGTTCCAGGCGTCCTTTGGGCGCGACAGCGTGGAACGAGAATCCGCCGTCGCGCACGAGCAGGACCCTGAGGCGACGGAGTTCCTCGACCAGGCTGATCGCCACGTTCGTGATGTGGCTGCTGTCGGGCAGCGCCGGCTCGCGCAGCAGCGGCGCCATCGCGTCCGCCAGCAGGCTCGCCTGCAGCTTCTGCTCGCCGACATCCCGGCACGAGAACCGGGCGGGCAGCGCGGCCGTGCGCCAGACGCGGCCGGCCTGCGCTGCCCAGCGCTCTTGGAGCGAGTCCGCGGCGCTGCGAAACTGTGTGTAGCGGACCAGCGACGCGAGCAGCTCCTCGCCGGCCGCCTCGGCTTCGATCTCCTCACCTTCGTCGTCCCAGCCCGGCAGCGACAGGAGGAGGCGGGACTTCATCTCCAGTAGCGTGGCGACGTGGACGAGGAACTGCGATGTGGCGTCGAGGTCGAAATCGCCTGTGTCGGCGAGACGGACCATGTAGTCGCCAATGAGCCGGGAGACGCTGACCTCCCACAGATCGATCTCCTCGCGCAGTACGAGAGTGACGAGAAGATCGAAGGGACCGCTGAAGACGTCGAGATCGACGTGCAGACCGCCGGGATACCCGCGGAGGACAGTCACTCCCTGTTGTCCTCCTCCGCCTGTCGCAGGAAGGAAGGTATCTCGAGCTCACTCTCATCGAACGCGGGGGCGCTCTCGAAGAGCGGCGTCCCGAGGTCTTCCGGCGATACGGGCTTGGCCTGCGGCGTGGGCCATTCCGGCGCGGTGTCTGTGATCGGGCCGCGATCCCCGAAGCCGGTGGCTATGACTGTCACCGCGATGCTGCCGGAGAGGCGCGCGTCCATGAGCGCGCCGAAGATGATGTTCGCGTCCTCGTGCGCGGCGTCTGCTATGACGCCCGCAGCCTCGTTCACCTCGTAGAGCGACAGGTCCTCGCCGCCGGTGATGTTCAACAGGATTCCTCGAGCTCCCTCGATGGACGTCTCGAGCAGCGGCGAGGTGATCGCGGCCTGGGCGGCCTGCACGGCACGGTTGTCGCCTTCGCCCATGCCCACGCCCATGAGCGCTGTGCCCGCGCTCTGCACGATGGTACGTACGTCCGCGAAGTCGAGGTTGATGAGACCCGGTATGGTGATCAGGTCGGTAATGCCCTGCACGCCCTGCCGGAGCACATCGTCGGCGAACCTGAACGCGTCGACGACCGACGTGTTGCGGTCCACGACCTTGAGCAGGCGGTCATTTGGAATGGTGATGACCGTATCGGCCGCCTGGCGGAGGAGGTCTATGCCCATGTCCGCCTGGCGCATGCGCAACTGGCCTTCGAAGACGAACGGCCTGGTGACTATGGCTACGGCCAGCGCCCCGACCTCACGTGCCACGGCGGCCACGACGGGCGCGCCCCCGGTACCGGTACCGCCACCCTCTCCCGCCGTGACGAACACCAGGTCGGCGCCGCGCAGGGCCTGCTTGATCTCGTCACGCGAGTCGTCGGTGGCGCGGCGCCCGACCTCGGGGTCTGCCCCGCCGCCGAGCCCGTGCGTGATCTCCTGGCCGATGTGGATCTTCACGTCGGCGTCGCAGATGGCCAGCGACTGCACGTCCGTGTTGATGGCGATGAACTCCACCCCACGTATGCCGGAGTCGACCATGCGGTTCACGGCGTTCGTGCCGGCGCCGCCGACGCCCACCACCTTGATGGTGGTGACGTAGGCCCGATCGCCGCCGATCGTGGGCTCGTCCATGCGATCCGGTGAGGGCGGCAGGCTGCCGGGCTTGCTCGCCGCATCATCGTCTGTACGGCGGAACAGCTCGTTCAGTCCGTCATGCATGCTGGCGCGCTTTTCCATTGAGCACCTCGCGTGCAACCGCTCTGTAGGCTTCTGCGCCGGGCCCCTTGCCATCGTACTTCAAGATGGAGCGGCCCTGTACCGGCGCCTCGGCGAAGCGGATCGTCTTGCGTATCGCCGTCTGGAAGACGAGCTTACCGAAATGCTCCTTCAGTACGTTCACCGCTTCCTGCCCGTGGACCGTGCGCGCGTCGAACATCGTGGGAAGGATACCGCGTATGCGCACCTCTGGATTGAGATTCTCGCGGATCATCTCCAGGGTCCGTTCGAGCTGTGCCAGGCCGCGAAGCGACAGGTACTCGCACTGGACCGGGACGATCACGCTCTCAGCTGCCGTGAGGGCGTTGATGGTGAGCAACCCCAGAGACGGCGGCGTGTCGACCAGGATGTAGTCGTAGTCCTCGAAGACCGGCTGGAGGCCACGCTGCAGCGCGCGCTCGCGGCCTATGATCGACGAGAGAGCCAGTTCGGCGCCCGCGAGATCGATGCTGGCGGCAGCCACGTCGATCTCGCCCGGCAGGATGACTTCGTTCACCGGCGTCTGCCCCAGGAGCACGTCGTACATGCTCGCCGGCAGTGCCTCGGGGTCGAACCCCAAGCACATGGTGAGGTTGGCCTGCGGGTCCATGTCCACGCCGAGGACCCGCCAGCCCATCTCACGCAGAGCGGCCCCCACATTGATGGTGGAGGTCGTCTTGGCCACGCCGCCCTTTTGGTTTGCAAAGGCGATAACGTGCGCCACGGCCGTGCGCTCCTTTCTTGCCCCTTACACGACCCGCAGGGCGGCGCTCGCGTTCCCCTCGGCGCAGCCGCTGCGTTCGCCCCGACCGCC
>CAZIGT010000004.1:0-31896 GCA_964538465.1 uncultured Thermoleophilia bacterium
GTTGGCCCGTCGCCCTTGCCGGGGGTATGGCCGTTGCCGTGGGTGGGCCTGGGCAGTCCATTCCTGTGTGCGTGTTGGAGCGAGCGAGAGGTCTTGATCAGTGGACCTTGACGGGGGTGTGGACCTTGACGGGACTGCTGGTCATTGGAGACTCCTCTCGGTGTTCTTCGCCGGCCGCTCACGAATTGCGGTTGACGATGGGACCGCCAGCATCCTAGGGAGTCCGTAGGAATCGGCGCCCGGTGCCTTTTTTGGCCATGATGAACAATGTCAACGTGCGGTTTTGCCAGAATTGACAACACCGGGGGCGTGACTCTTGCGTGGGACTGTGATTTGGGGCCCGGTCTGAGCTTCTGCGAGCCGGCGACCTGATGTCCGCGGCGGGGTTGTTCCTGTAGACTTGGCCAGCCGGCAACTACGACCTTCGCTGGCCCATCACCGGCTTCTGATCGCGTGTCGTCGCGGCATGAGGGGGATACCGCCATCGACGCAGGAGCACTCGATCGTTCGCTGATCGTCAACCGCAACTACGTGCTGCTGTGGGTCGGGCAGTTCGTCTCGGGTATGGGCGATCGTCTGGCGATGGTCGCCTTCCCGGTGCTGGTCTACGGGTCGACCGACGAGTCCGCTTTCTCGACGGGAGCCGTTCTGGCCATCTATGCCCTGCCGTACGTGCTGTTCGGCGTTGTCGCCGGCGTTGCGATCGACCGCGTCAACAAGCGAGCGGTGATGGTCGCCGTTGACTTGGCTCGCGCTGCGCTGGTGCTCAGTGTGCCGCTGGTCGCCGACTGGTCCCTGGCCGCCATCTACGTCATCACGTTCCTCACGGCCAGCCTGGGCGTCTTCTTCGACCCGTGCAAGTTGTCGATACTCCCAGACCTGGTGCGGTCGACGAAGCTGATGCGTGCCAATGCACTGCTGGCGACCGGGGAGACGCTGACCGAGGTGGTGGGGTACGCGGCGGCCGGGCTTCTCCTCGCCAGCGTCTCGACGGGAACCGCCTTCGGGATCGACGCAGCTACGTTCCTGGTCTCGGCCGTGGCCCTGGGCGCGATGAGCTACCGCCACATGCGCGCATCCCAACCCGACGTGACCAGGGTCGGCATCTTGAGGGAGGCGCGCGAGGGCATCGGCTACCTGTTCCACCACCGCGGTCTCGTGGCGAACACCCTGCTGGTGGTCGCCGCGACCCTGGGCCTGGGCGCCTCCTACCCGCTCACCTTCCTCTTCGCCTACCAGATCCTCGGCGGGGGCGCACGAACGTTCGGTGTCCTTGAGTCCGCCATCGCCGCCGGGTTCTTGGTCGGCTCGCTGGCGATGGCCGGTCTCGGCGAGCGGGTGCGCAAGGGCTTGGCCATGACCGGCGGTATCGCCTTCCTGGGCGCCGCCTTCGCCTGCATAGGAGCGATAGACGACCTGGGCGTGGCGCTGGTGCCGTTCCTCGTCCTGGGGCTGGCCGATGCGGCCGCCATCATCTCGATCGACACCTACTTCCAGCAGGTGGTGCCTGAGCAGATCCGTGGACGCGTGTGGGGCGTACGCTTCACGTTGACCCAGGGGGTCTACGCCCTCTCGGTGCTCGCCGGCGGAGCGGCCGCGGGCTTCATGGATGTGCAGACGCTCTTCGTCGTCTGCGGCGTGATCGTGGCGGTGCCGGCGCTGGTCGGCATCTTCGTCCCGGCGGTGCGGCGAATCTGACCGGCCGGACGAGCGCTCCGGCCCAGGTCACCCCGACTGTGCTCCGGTGACCACACGCAAGGCGTCAGGCCAGCTCGAAGCGGCGCACCTCGCGGTAGAGCGTGTCGCGCTGCACCGGCGTGAAACCGGCAGCGCGTATGGCCCCCACCATCTGCTCCACTGTGACCCGGTGACTGACCCCGGCAGCGCGGACCACGTTCTCCTCGATCATCGTGGAGCCCAGATCGTTGGCTCCGAAGTGCAGCGCCACCTGCCCCATCCGAAGGCCCTGGGTGACCCACGAAGCCTGGATGTTGGCGATGTTGTCAAGGTAGAGGCGGCTCACCGCCAGAAGGCGGAGGTAGTCCCACGCGGTGGCCGGCACGTGCCCTTCCTGAAGGGCCGTATTGCCGGCCTGGAACGTCCACGGGATGAAGGCTGTGAAACCTCCGGTCTTGTCCTGAAGCTCGCGGATGACGCGCAGGTGCTCGACGCGCTCTGCGGCGGTATCCAGCGAGCCGAACATCATGGTCGCGGTGCCGGGCATGCCGAGCTCGTGGGCGACGCGCATGACCTCCAACCAGGCAGCAACGGGGATCTTGCGGGGGCTCACGCCGCTACGGACACGGTCCACGAGGACCTCCGCGCCGCCGCCCGGCAGGGAGTCGAGCCCGGCGGCCTGGAGCCGCCGCAGCGTCTCCTCGAGGCTTAGACGGCTCACGGCCGCGATGTGCGCCACCTCCGGCGGCGAGAGCGAGTGGATGTGGATCGCGTAGCGCTCCTTGATGCCGCGAAGCAGCTCCTCGTACCACCCGATGTCGAGGTCGGGGTGCAGGCCGCCCTGCATCATGATCGCCGTGCCGCCCAGTGCGACGGTCTCCTCGATCTTGGCGTGGATCTCGGCGGCACTGAGCAGATAGGCGTCGGCGGCGTCGGGTTGCCGGTAGAAGGCGCAGAACCGGCAGCCCGAGATGCAGATGTTCGTGTAGTTGATGTTCCGGTCGACGATGAAGGTGACCTCGCGGGCCGGGTGGCGCGCGCGGCGCGCTTCGTCGGCCCGCGCCCCCACCTCCAACAAGTCGCCATTCTCGAGCAGCGCCAGAGCCTCCTGCTCGCTGAGCCGCCGACCCTTCATGTCCGTGAGCGGTGTAGGGCCGGCACGGAAGCGCCGGCAGCCTTGCCGGGGAGCCCACACCGGCGCTCCAGCAGAGGTGCCGGGACGACCGTGCCGCGCCCGACCCTCATCGGCGGGCCTCCGGGGCAGGCAGGGGGACAAGGGCGGATTCGACGTCGGGGACGGCGTCCAGTTCGCCGACGGCATGGGCGCGCACGTAGAACTCCTGCAGACCGCGGCGGTGCTCCGGCGTGAAGCCGTAGCGCAGCCGCTCGAAGTACCGCTCGAGGTAGGCCTGGCTGAAGTCGTAGAGCAGCGCGGCGGCGGCGGCCGTCTCGCGCGGCCGCCCCGCGCAGCGATCACGCGACGCGATGAGCGCCGCCTGTACGGCCGTCGCGGCTTCCGGCCGGTCGAAGGCGAACTCGCGGCGGGCGACGCTCACCGCGAAGACCATAGGCAGGCCGGTGGCCGCGAGCCACGCCTCGCCCAGGTCCAGGCGGTGGCGGAACACGCCGGCGCGCAGCATGTGGAGAGCCTCGTCGCCGATCAGCAGCAGCCCGTCGAAGCGCTCCAGGGTGTCCGCCAGCGGCATCACGCGTGGCGCGAAGCTCGGCGTGATGCCCCATTCGCGACAGAGGACGCGCACGAGGCTGACCGACGTGGCGCTCTTCTCCGTGAGCGCCACGCTGGTCATCTGCTCGACGGGGACTTTGCTGAACAGCTGCACGGAGTCGACGGCACCAACGGAGCCGATGGCCAGGCCGTCCATGAGCACGAGCTGCCCGGCGTGGCGGGCGAACTCTATCGACGACGGCAGCGCGATATCGAGCTCGCTGTTCGCCAGCAGCCGGTTGAGCTCTGCCGGCGACCCGGACACGACCTGCGCCTCGAAGCCGCGCGCGGCGAGCTCCTCCTCGAAGTGCAGGTAGAGGGGAAAGCAGTTGATGAAGTCGATGCGCCCTACGCGGGGAGTGACTGGCTGCGTGACGTCAGTCATAGCGCCTGACTACCTTATAGAGCGTGTCGCGTTCCACCGGCACGCGGCCGGCGTTGCGGATCTGGCGGATGAGCTCCTCGCGGGCTATCGCCTGCTCCGTGGCCACGCCAGCCGCGTGGCTGATCTTCTCCTCGACGACCGTCCCGTCGAGGTCGTCCACGCCGAAGGCCAGCGAGACCTGCGCCAGCTTGAGGCCCACATTGATCCAGAACGCCTTGACGTGGACGAAGTTGTCGAGGACGAGGCGGCCCACGGCGAGCATGCGCAAATCGTCGCAGCCGGTCGGGCTTGGCAGCTCGGCCAGCCGCGTGTTCGGCGGCTGGAACGAGAGGGGGATGAACGAGTTGAAGCCGCCTGTCTCGTCCTGCAGCTCGCGCAGGCGGAGCATGTGATCCACGACCTCCTCCGGCCGCTCGACGTGCCCGTACAGCATGGTGGCATTCGACTTGAGGCCCAGTCCATGCGCCGTGCGCATGACGTCCAACCACTGCTCGCCACTGATCTTGTTCTCGCATACGAGGTTGCGGACGCGACCACTGAAGATCTCCGCGCCTCCGCCCGGAAGCGATCCAAGACCGGCCGCCTTCAGCTCGGCGAGCACGGCGGCCACCGGCCTGCCCGCCAGCTTGGCGAGATACACCACCTCGCTGGCCGTGAACGCCTGGATGTGCACGTTCGGGGCCAACTCGTGCAGCCCCCGCAGCATGTCGAGGTAGTACTCGTACGGAAGCTCGGGGTGCTCGCCGCCGACGATATGGATCTCCGTGACACCGCCGGTGAGCGACTCGCGTGCCTTCTCGACGACCTCGTCCACCGACAGCGTGTACGCATCGGCGTCGCCGTCATCGCGGCTGAAGGCGCAGAAGAGGCAGCGGTTCCTGCAGATGTTGGTGTGGTTGATGTGCCGGTTGCAGATGAAATAGGCGTCGTCGCCCACCAGGCGACGACGCGCCTGATCGGCCATGGCGCCCACCACCAGGAGGTCGTCGGTGAGCATGAGGGCGAGCGCGTCGTCGTCAGAGAGACGCTCGCCCGCCGCAACCTTCCCCGCGCCCTCCGCGAGCCCCGCTCGCGCCGCCAGCCTGTCGATGCTCGCCTGATCCACGTCGTCCTTTCTGCCGCCCGGGCGGCCCTCTCATCAACTGTACCTGTCTATCACCCGTCCGGCGATCTGGCTCAGCAGATCCGTCTCCACCGCGTCGCCGCAGTCCTCGAGATGCCCGCGGGCCTCGGCGACCAGGGCAAGCGCCACCTCCCTGGCCCGCGCGAGCGCGCTGCCTGACCTGATGGTCTCGAGGATGCGCGCCACCGTGGCGGCACCCTTGTCGCGGTCTTCCAGCAGCGGCGCGAGATCCGGCCGTTCCTCCAGCGCGTACACCAGCGGCAAGGTGATCGTGCCGTCGCGCACGTCTGTGCCCGGCAACTTGCCGGTGCTCTCGGCGTCGCCGGACAGGTCGAGGATGTCGTCGAATACCTGGAAGGCCAGCCCGAGCTTGCGCCCGAAGCCGTTCAGGGCGCCGACCGTCTGCTCTGGTAACCCCGAGAGCGTGGCGCCGAGCACGCACGAAACGCCGAAGAGGCCGGCCGTTTTGAGGTCGCAGCGGCGCAGGTAGTCTGCGGCCGTGATGTCTGAACGGTACGCCCCGTTCATCTGCAACAGCTCGCCGCGGGAGAGGTCGGCGGCCACCTCGCTGAGCCTGGCCACAGCATCCGCCCGGCCTGTCGCCACAACTTCCGCGAACGATGCTGCCAGCAGGTAGTTGCCGACGGACGTGGCCACAGCCGGCCCGTGCTCGCTGACCACAGTGGGTCGGCCTCGCCGTAGGCACGCATGGTCCAGCACATCATCGTGCACCAGCGTGGCCATGTGCAGATGCGCCACCGCTGCCGCGGCACGGACCGCGTGCCGCGGCAGCGGCCGGTCCTTGCCACAGCTCAGTATGACCAGCAGCGGCCGCAAGCGCTTGCCGCCCGCCTGCAGCGTGGCCTGCGCCGACGAGCCCAGCCGGCCGGGCACCGCCGATGCCACGCCCTCGAGACGGCGCTCTACGCGCCGCATCGCGGCAACCACCCGGCGCCGTTGGGGCGGCGAAGACCAGCCGATCTCAGTCGAGCGGATCACGGCCGCTCCCCGGTCGCTTCGGTGCTGCGGCCGCGAGGCGAGACGCCATACTCACCGCTAGCGGCTCGGCCCGACTCCGGCTCCAGCGGCTTCTCTGCCACGTGAAGGGCGACGATGCCCATGCCCAACCTGCGACAGCGCACGCGGCGCCACCCCGCATCCCAGAGAAGTCGCGCCAGACCGTGCGCGTCTGGAAAGGTCCGCACGGACGCCGGGAGATAGACGTAGGCGGAGCCGTCGCCGGTGATCAGCCGGCCGAGCAGCGGCACGCAGCGATCGAACCAGACAGCATGGAAGCGGCGACCCAGACCGGGCGGGGGTGTGGTGATCTCGAGACATACCAGACGGCCGCCGGGCCGCGTCACTCTCAGCATGCCGGCGAACGCCGCCGGAAGATGGTGCAGATTCCGCACCCCGAACGCCGCGGTGACGGCACCGAAGCGGTTTTCCTCGAACGGCAGATCCAGCGCGTTCCCGGTGACGAACCCCACCCGGCTGCCGACTCCTGTGGCCCGGTCTGACGCACCGTTGAGACGGTCAGGCTCGACGAGTGCCCCGCTACAGATCGTGCAGCCATGCGCTCGTGACCGGTCGCGCCCGGCGCGCGCGGACAGCTTGCGGCGCGCGCGCTCCAGCATCCGCTCGCTGAGATCGAGTCCGATGACCGAGACTGCGGGAGAGCTCTCTGCCAGATCCAGGGTGAGGTCGCCGGTGCCGCAGCAGACATCCAGAGCCTCGTCCCCGGGCCGCAGGGCCGCCTGCGCGGCGGCGAGCCGCCGCCAGCGACGATCGAGGCCACACGTCATGAACCGGTTCATCACGTCGTAGCGCCCGGCGATGCGGTCGAACATCTGCGTGACCCGCGCGGGCTCTCGGCGCAAGTCCTGGATGTTAGTACGGTCCATCAGTGAGTGTCGTTGGAATACATGAGCCGACAGCCACGAGCGGCGCCGTCCGCCGACGCTTCCGCGACGCCCATGACGCAGGCGGCCGCTATGAGCGGCCCGGCCACGCGGGATAGAGGTCCTGCTCGTAGCCGAGCGTGCAGAGGATCTTGCCCACAACGAAGTCGATGACGTCTTGCAGAGCCTGGGGACGGCTGTAGAAGCCGGGCATCGGCGGGACCACGACGGCCCCCGCCTCCGCCAGTTCCAGCAGCCTGCGAAGATGGATGACGGACAACGGCGTCTCCCGCGGCACCACGATCAAGGGCCTGCGCTCCTTGATGGCCACCGCGCCGACCCTGTGGATCAGCGTTCGGCAGGTACCGAGAGCCATCTCTGCCGCGCTCGAGAGCGAACAGGGGCAGATGACGGCGGCGTCGGGAAAGGCCGATCCGCTGGAAGGGGGCGCGGCGAAATCGTCTGGAGCGAACACCTCTACGTCGGCGTTCGCCGCGGCCAGGAAGCCCGCCGTCACCGCGGCCCTGTCGGCGGAAGAGAAGCCGAGCTCGTGAGCCACCACGCCGACGCCGGCGTCTGAGATGCAGAGCTGCAGCCGGCAGTCTCGCGCAGCCAGCTCGCGCGCCAAGCCGAGCGCGTACGGCGCACCGCTGGCGCCCGTGATGCCGAGGAAGACCGATCGTGGAGGTTTGCTCATGGTCCGCAAGTCTAGCATCGCAGCTTGAGCCGCTCTGCCTGGGTGTGTCCGGGCATCACTGCTCCGCGGCTCGCCAGTCAGACAGCGACTCCGCCACGTGCTCGAGTAACGCCCGTCGAACGCCGACCCCGGTGACCGCGACCCGCCATGCCCTCGACGAGCGGGTCGCCAGGACCGTGGTCTCGCCGTCATGCCGCCACGAGACGGCACGGCCCGCGATGCTCAGGTCGAGCGCGGTCCAGCTACCCTTGCCCCCGACCCGCTCGGGATTCACCGACACGGTCACCAGGGACTCACCGTCGGTGAACGCGGCGCGATATCCGTTGGGCCACGTCTCGGGGTTAGGCAGGGCGCTGCCGTCGCCGACGGCGATGTACGGCGCCGCCAGGCCCCAGCCCGACGGCAGCGCCGCGGGAAGGAGCACCGGGACGTCCGCCGGGAGCTCTGAGCACAGCTGGCCGGCCACCGCGGCCATGCTCGCTGGCTCGGTCGTCAGGGCCGACGGGCGCGCCGTGGACGGATGCGCCGACCGGTATGCCTCCTCGACCGATCCGGGGGCTGCGCTTCCCGGCGTCTCTCCGCAGCCCGCGAGCAGCACCAGAGCAGCCGCGCAGATGACCGGCGCGGAGAATGCGCGCCGAGGTCGCCAGCGCCCTTGCCGCGCGCCCACGCCGTCACTATAGTCGGGCCACATGCCTATCGATCTCCTGACCACCGCTCGCGCACTCATAGCCATCGACAGCCGGTCGAGTCTCTCAGACGGCGCCATCGTCGACTACCTCATACCTCTGTGCAGGCAGGCTGGCCTGCATGTCTCGGTCCTTTCGGAGACACGAGACGGGGTCCGTCAGCACGACCTGATCGCCGGGCGCGGCCGCGTCGCCGCGCCGGCAGGAGCGGGCGGGGAGGCTCCCGCGGGAAGCCCGGAGCCGGCCGCCCTCGTGCTCGCAACGCACCTCGACACGGTGCCGCCCGGCGACGAGGGCCTCTGGACCATGACGGCCGGGCGACCATTCGAGCTCACCGAGCGCGACGGCATGCTCCACGGCCTCGGAACGGCGGACGTGAAGCTCGACTTCCTCTGCAAGCTGCTGGCGCTGGAACGGCTGAAGGAGACCGAACTGCGGCGCCCTGTGGCGCTCGCCGGGACCTACGGCGAGGAGACCGGCCGCTGGGGCGCCGCTCTTCTGGCAGACAGCTTCGCAGACCGCCTCGGCGGCCCGCCGCAGGCGGTGCTGGTGGGCGAGCCGACCGGGCTCCGGCCCTGCACCGCACACAAGGGTTACGTGGAGATCCACTGCCGGGGCGAGAGCACGCCGGTGCCAGTGGACCGCGGTCCCTGCTGGTCCGTTCGCTTCAGCGGCGCCGCCGCGCATTCCTCGCAGCCACACAAGGGCGTCTCGGCCAACGACGCCTGCCTGGGTGCCCTGGCGTTGCAGTGGGAGACCTGCCCGCTGCCCGTGCTCGGGCTGCGCGGCGGCGACCTGGTCAACAAGGTCCCGGCCGCCGCTGAGATGGTCGTCCGTTGCGACAAGCCGCCGCGCATGGGTGACGCCCAGATCACTCCGGTGGAGTGCCCGCCGTCGCCCTCCTGGTCGCCCGACGTCGTGCAGCTTCTGCTTCACGTTCACCGACTCACCGCCGCCCTTCGAGAACGCCTCAGCGCGTACCCTGCCGCCGGGTTCGATCCGCCTTGCAGCTCGGTCAACAACGGCCTCGTGAACCTCAGCCCGGGCGCGTTCTCTCACGTCGTGGACGTGCGCCGCGTGCCCGGACAGGGACCCTGCACCGAGCTGGAGGCCCATTTCGACGCCCTGTACCGGCTCGCCCAGGGCTGCGACGGCCCGCGCCTCGCGGTCGACCGTGTCCTCGATTCGGCGCCATTCGCCGCGACCGGCGCCTCCCGCCTGCTGCAGCACGTGGAGGCCGTGCTCACCGAACGCGGACTGCCCACGCACCCCGAGCTCAAGAGCGGGACCACCGAGGCCCCCGTGTACGCGCAGGCGGGCAGCGACGTGCTCGTATTCGGCCCGGGCGTGGCGGGCGGCAACATCCACAAGCCCAACGAACACGTCCCGCTCGCCGACCTGCGTGCCGCGATAGACATCTACGAGGCGCTCATCCGGCGGATCTGCGGCTGATCTCCACCTCATCCGCCCCCAAGCGGTGACACGAAGGTAACGGTCTGGCCGTCGCGCAGCACCTGTTCGTCGGTGATCGCCTCGCCGTCCAGGAAGACGATGCGCGGTGTGTCCGCCGGCATCCCCAGCGCTTCCAGCACGTGCGCCAGGTCGGTTTGGCCGCCATCGAAGGCGAGGGTCACCCGGCCTTCCTGCCGCGCTCCCGGCGGCAGGAAGGCCCGATGCAACCCGAGGAGGACGGCCGTCACCTCCATGCAGGTCTCCGCGTCACTGGCCGACCTACCGGCCAAGCTCCTCCGGCGTGGCCTCTCTGGTGGGCGGATACTCCGGATACGAGAACACGTAGACCATCGCCATCTCGGCATCTGAATCGTTCACCACGCCGTGCGGCACTCCGGCCGGGATGAGAACGGCGTCACCGGCGCGGTACGACACGAACTCGCGACCGATCGACAGCTTCCCTTCCCCGGCCACTATGTAGGCCAGCTCGTCGTACTCGTGCACCAGCTGCTTGGTACTGGCTCCGGGAGCCCAGACCGAGTAGCCGAGCATGGATCCCGCGGCCCCGTTGATGGGGCCGGAGATCAGCTCGCAGACCCAGTGCCCACCGGGAATATCCGTGCGCTTGCCTTCGCTGAGTGGAACGACGCGTACGCGCGCCGCCGCCTCAGATGACAAGGTCGCCGTCCTTCATCACGAGCCTGCCGTCGACCTCGATCGTCACGCACCGCAGCGAGCCGTCGAGGTGCAGCCGACTGTGGCTCTGGCCGCCCGGATAGCAGTGCGCATTGTCGCCCAGGGCGAAATGCACGGTACCCATGAGTCCCTTCTCGGACGGCGAGCCGGTCGGGGACTTGTGGCTCGTGCCGATGGCATACTCGGCGACCACGGTGGCATTCTCGTCCGACCCTGCCACAACGTCGCGCAGCAAATCCGCGGCGACGCCGCCGGTGATGCTCACGGCGCGGCCGTCCCGGACCTCCCAGCGCATCGGCTCCTTCAGCGAGCGAGGTTCACCGACGCCCAGCATGATGCCGTCGACGACGATGACACCCTCTGTCTTGTCCTCGACGGCCGCGTAGGCCACTTCGCCCCAGAGGGGTACCGGTCCCATCATCTCGCCGGCGCCCTTGATGGGCACCACCTTCAGCGCCGGACGGTCCTTGATACAGACCTTGACGTCCGTGCCGGCGGGCGTCGTGACCCGACACCATTCGGCTCCGTCCATGGCCTCGATGAGCTTCTCGGCGCGGCCGACGATGAGGTCGATGTCCTCGTAGGTGAGATCCCAGTCGGCCATGCCTTCTTCGATCGAGCCGATCTTGGCCCCGAGAGCGACGCTCTCGGCAACGGGGTCAACGTGAGCGAAGCGATTCGCCCATTCCAGGTTGGTGGTGATGATGATGACGTCGCTGGCCTTCATGGCCGCGGCGAGCGTCTTCGACGGTTCCATCGGCACGGCCATGGAGGCCAGGCATTGACTGACGTGATGGGACACGTCCGCGACGACCGGATAGGCGCCGTACGACACGGCGACGCCCGCGATCGCCTTCGCCTCGCGCTCGTGGTCCTCGTCGGCGATGATGAGAACGCTGTCACCCTCCTTCACGGCGAAGCAGCGCTCGACGATGAGGCGAGCGCCCTTGATCAGTGTGCTGTATGACTTCACTCCATGACCCCCTTCGGTCCTCCCTCCATCGACCGGCGGTGCTACCGCGGCCGATGCGATTCACCAGGACAGTCCGGACGCGGCACGTCCGTTCGCCGCCCTCCGTCCTGCCGATCCGGCGCCCGGCAGAAGCTCACGCCGCCCAGCAGAGCGCACGCGGCCTCCAACACGCCACCGGCGATAGCCAGTGCCTTGTCCGACACGAGGAAGCAATGCTCCTTCGTAGCCCGCGGATCCACGTCCCCTAGCTTGAACCCCTCGGTCACCTCCAGATCCGCGTGAAGCAGGCCGCGGAGAATCCCATCCAGCTGGGAGCCGACCGGGCTGTCCGACACATAGCCCACGATCTCGCCGGCGCTTACGCGATCGCCGATCTCGCGGACGCTGCGGAACCGTCCGGCGCACGGAGCGCGGAGCAGCCTTTCCCGCGTGAAGCCGCCGACCTCGCCGGGAACGCCCGTGTTCGGCAGGGCCTCTCCCTCGGTGATGACCCGGCCCAGGGTGTGGCCCCGTCTGGTCTCCACGACGGCATGGACATCGCGCCCGGCGATGAACCCTGGCCCCAGCGCCACCACCGCCGGAGCGTCGGTCATGCGCGTGCCCAGGTTGCGCTTGGCCACTATGGCGTCCACCAGCAACGCCGGGCGGATGAGCCGTCGCACGGAGGCTTCCGGGTCGCAGAGCACGGGGATCGCGTCCGTCTCGAGCAGCTCCGGGATCATGCTCGCGTCGTCAGCCCGCACGGCGACCACTCCCTCGACCGTGGTCCGTTCGCGATACATGGCGTCGGCGAACGCGACTGTGCGCCGTACCACCGTGGGCTGTGTCAGCTCGGTCATGACGACGGCGAATCCCGATCGATGCAGGCGCAGAGCGACCCCTGTCGCCAGATCCCCGGCGCCCTTGACGAGCGCGAGCGGACGGTCGCGGTGGTCGACACGATCGTCACGGCCGTCGCTCAACCCGCAGCACCCCCCGTCCCATCCGGCAGCGTGCGAGAGCAAGGGGTATCTCCTGCAACCGCCCCGTAGTCGGCTGCAGTGTCGATGTCCATGACCAGCCGCGCATCGTCCACAGCGACCAGGGATACCTCGGACGAGTGCCGAGAGACGACCTCGCGGCCACCTACGTCCCCGCGCTGGGCCAACAGATCAGGGAACAGCGAGGCGCATACGAGCACCGGATTGGCCGGCCGGCCGCCTACCGTCGGCCGCACCACGCTCGAGCGATCCGCCGCGAACCGCGCGATCAGCCGATCCAGCAGCTCGGGCGTGACGAACGGCTGGTCGCCCAGCAGGAACAGGGCAGCTTCACACTCACCAGCCACCGCCTGGATGCCGGCCTGCAGCGACGTGCTCATCCCCTCCGCGTAGCGCGGGTTCACGACCATCGCGACCGGTCTCCCGCGGAGCGTCTCGCGCACCAGTACAGCCTCATGGCCGAGTACGACGACGACCTCGGCGGCCGCAGAGGCCAGAGCAGCGTCCACGACGCGCTGCACCATGGGGCGCGCCTCCACTGGCAGCAGGCACTTCTGACCGCCCATGCGCGTGCTGAGCCCGGCCGCCAGTACCACCGCGGCGACATGTGGCTCGATGGTCTTCCCACTCGTTCGAGCTGCCGCGCCCACTCAACCCTCCGCGTCCGCCAGGCGCCGGTACCGACCCTCCCGCAGGCTGGCCATGACGATGACGTCGGGGCACAAGGCGCCGGTGGCGCGCCCTGCACGGGGCGAGCCACCGGTCTCGGCGAGCAGCTCACGCGCCACATCCACTCCCTGCGCCTCCGAGCCTGGCTCGTCGGCCTTGTTCAGCAGGGTGATCACCCGGGATTCCGGCCAGGCAGCGCGCAGCCGCCGGAGCTGCTCCCGCAGGGTCCGCGCCACGGTGTCCGTGGTCACATCCACCCCGACCGGCAGTCCGAGAAGACCCGCCAGCTCGGCGGCACGGTGCACGTTCTGCTCGGTCAGCGGCATCCCGACGACATCGAGCCCAACGACCTGCACGATGACTGTAGCGTTGCCCGGCACCTGCGGTTCGTGACGCGCGAACGCCTTCAGGGATCTGCCCCGGCTGCCGTCGGCCTCGACGATGAGATAGTCCGCGATCCCCTCGCCCCACAGCGCATCCACCGTGGATGGAGAGAGGCCGATCACCTTCCCGTCGGGCGTCTGTAGGCGCGCCACCCCAACGGCGAATCCGCTCGTCACGGCATCCCTGATACGCGCGGCCATCTCGTGCTCGTCGGCCTCCTGCAGCACGCGACCGGCACGCGCCAGCTCGTGCAGGTACATCGCCGTGGTGGTCGTCACAGTCACCGTCTTACCGCCGGAGGCTAGTCCACGAGCCAGCGCGATCAAGGCGCTCGTCTTCCCGCCGCTTCCCACCAGAGCCACGAGCTCGCGCTCGCCCAGCCCCAGGGCAGCGCCCAGAGAAGGCCGGACGGCGGACCGCAAACGACCTCGCGACGAGCTGCAGTGCATGGTTGAGTCCACCACGCGAGCCTCCGGCCCTTCTCCCGCGAGCTACGTGCCGACGCGGGCGTCCTTCAGCGCCTGGAGGACCCTCTCGGGGGTCATCGGAAGCTCGCGCATCATCACGCCCGTGGCGTCGTAGATCGCGTTGGCGACGGCCGCAGCTGTGGGAACAAGGCCGGGCTCGCCGATGCCTTTCGCCCCGAACGGGCCGTCGGTGCCCACGGTCTCGACGAGAATGGTCTCCATCTCCGGTAGGTCTTCGATACCTGGGATCTTGTAGTCCAGGAACCCGTCGTTGAGGACCTTCCCGCTGCCGTCGCGGACGAGCTCCTCACCCAGCGCGTAGCCGAGTCCCTGTGCGATGCTGCCTTCGATCTGGCCCTCGGCCATCAGCGGATTGATGGTGGTCCCGGTCTCGTTGGCGGCCACGACCTTGAGGACCTTGACCCGGCCCGTCTCCTCGTCGACCTCCACCTCGACCGCCTGAGCCCCCCAGGCGAAGCAGGGGATGTTCTTGGTGAACGCCTCCGGGACCGTCAGTCCGGGCGGCAGCATGTTCATGTACTGGCCGCTGCCGGATATGGGCTTCCCCATCCTGTTGACGGAATGGTCCACGATCTCCGAGAGCTCGTGCGTCTCGTCGTTGCCCTTGACGGAGACCTTCCCGTCGGCGATCACGATGTCCTCGGGCTTCGCGCCCAGGAGATCGCTCGCGGCCGCCACGATCCCTTTCCTGGCATTGCGGGCCGCTTCCAGCACGGCGTTCCCGTTCATGAACGTGGCGCGACTGCCCCACGACCCCAGGTCATAGGGAGTGAGATCCGTGTCGTTGGACAGCACCCTGACCCTGTCCAGGCTCACCCCGAGCTCCTCGGCCGCGATCTGGGCCATGACGGTGAGAGCGCCCTGGCCCATCTCCAGAGCCGACGTGATGACGGTCACGGCACCTTCGTCGGTGAGCTTGACGAAAGCCTCGGCGGCGTTGTAGCCGTAGAAGCGGCCACCGCCGCCCGTGTGCACCATGTTCGCTATCCCCACCCCACGCAGGCCTTTGCGGGTCTTCCTGTCCCTCTTCTTCTTCCAGCCGATAGCGTCCGCCGCCGCCGTGAGGCACTCCACCATCCCACAGCCGCAGACCTCGGCCCCCGAGCAGGTGGTCTGCTGCGGCCGATTGGGGTTCTTGAGCCGGAGCTCCAGGGGGTCCATCCCCAGCTCGGTGGCAAGCCGGTCCAGCAGGGTCTCCGAGGCGAACGAGAGCTGCGGATTGCCGAAGCCCCTGAAAGCCGTCCCCATCTCGTTGTTCGTGTAGATGATCGACGACTCGAACCTCATATTGGGAACGTCGTACAGCGTGGCGAACATCATGCTGGCGAAGTTGATCGTAGCCGCGCACTTGTCGTTGTACGCGCCGACGTCGGCGATCACCTTCGCCTCCCGCGCCATGATCCGCCCGTCCTTCATGGCCCCCACCTTCACCCACATCTTGTACGGGAAGCGGGTCTTGGCAGAGGCGAACTCCTCGCTGCGGGTGTTCACGATCTTGACGTGCCGCCCGGTCTTCTTGGACAGGACGGCGGCGATAGGTGACTTGACGTCCATCACCGTGCGCGCCCCGAACCCGCCACCCTGATGCGAGCACACGATGCGCACGTTCTCGCGCGGGATGCCGAGGATGCGCGCCACCTCCTGTCGGACGGTGTGGGGAGCCTGCGTCACCGTCCAAACGGTGACCCTGCCCGAGGGATCCCAGTAGGCGACGCAGTTGTTCACCTCGAAACAGGTGTGTGCCGCCTCGCGCGTGAAGTACTCGTCCTCTATGACCACGTCGCATTCGGCAAACGCCTTGTCGGGATCGCCTATGAGACGCTTGACGCTCCAGGCGACGTTGCCTTCGTTCTCGTGGACCAGCGGCGCGTCCGGCAGCATGGCCTCGTCGACCGAGAACACGGCAGGCAGGGGCTCGTACTCGACCTTGATGAGCGACACGGCCTCTTCGGCGGTGTCCTGGTCCACGGCCGCCACCGCCGCCACCTCGTCGCCCACGTACCGCACCTTGTCGGTGCAGAGCATGGTCTTGTCGGCCTGCCACTGGTAGAAGGCGAAGAGGTTCTGCGGAACGTCCTTGCCGGTGATCACACAGCGCACTCCCGGCAGGCTCTCCGCGGCGGAGGTGTCGATCGACTTTATCAGCGCGTGAGCGTGCGGGCTGCGCAGGATCTTCCCGTAGAGCATCCCCGGCATCTTGAGGTCGACCGTGTACTTCGCCTCCCCCGTCACCTTGGGAACGGCGTCGATCCGAGGGAGCCGCTTGCCTATCACACTCTTGCTCATTCCGACCCCCCCTTCTTGAGCGAATCCCTGGCTGCCTCGACGGCGGCCACGATCTTCACGTACCCCGTGCAGCGGCAGAGATTGCCGCGGAGCGCTCGGTTGATCTCGTCGCGACTGGGGTCGGGGTTGCGATCGAGCAGCGCCTTCGTGGAGAGCACCATGCCGGGCGTGCAGAAGCCGCACTGGAGGGCGCCTTCGTCGACGAAGGCCTGCTGCACCGGGTGCAGCTTGCCTTCTTGGGCAAGGCCCTCGATGGTGACCACGTCCTTGCCGTCCGCCTCGTGCGCCAGCACCAGACAGGAGCTCACCGGCTCGTTGTCCAGAAGCACCGTACAGGCACCGCATTCGCCCTCGCCACACCCGTTCTTCGTGCCGGTGAGGCCGATCTCATCCCGGATCACATCCAGCAGCGTGCGACGGGTGTCGACGAGGAGGTGGTAGGCGTCGCCGTTCACCGTGAGGTGCAGCTCCCGCTTGACCTCCTTGCCGCCGGTGATCTCGGCATCCTCGCGGACGGCCTCCGGCAGCGGGCGACGCGTGTCGGGCAAGCGGTCGCCCGCATCGCCGTTCACCTTCGTGTGCAGGTCCCGGGTCACCTCTTCGCTCCCTTCTCCGCCCACGAACCGGCCGCGGCCAAAGCCTTTCTGGTAGCGACCCGCACCAGGGTCCTGCGGTAGTCCGCGGATGACCGCACGTCGCTGATGGGCTTGGCCTCCTCGGCCGCCTTGGCGCTCGCCCGAATCGTCACCGGTTCGTCGAGCTTCTCTCCGATCAGCGTCTTCTCCGTCTGACGCGCCCGCATGGGGGTGGGGGCCACCGCCCCAAGGACCACACGAGCATCCTCGACGACGGATCCCTCAGAGGCGAACCAGAGAGCCACGGCCACCCCTGCCGTCGCGATGTCCATTCCCGAGCGATATGCCCGCTCATAGTGGGCGAACGCGTTCGGTGACAGGCGCGGCACGGTGACGGCGGTGAGTAGTTCGCCTTGCTGGATGACCGTCTCACCCGGGCCGACGAAGAACTCCTCTAGGGGGACAGTGCGTTCACGACGGCCGTCGCTGATGGTCGCCACGGCCTTCAAGGCCACGAGGATGGGGGCCATGTCGGCCGAAGGCGCCGCGTTGCAGAGATTGCCACCTATGGTCGCCCGGCTTCTGACCTGGACCGAACCGATCCACCCCGCAGCTTCGGCGACGGCCGGGAACTCGCGCCTCACGATCGGCGAGGTCTCCACGTCCACGAGCGGCGTGGTGGCTCCCACGACCAGGTTACCGTCCCCGTCCAACCGATAGAGGTTGAGGGACGGGATCGCCTTCAGGCTGACCAGAGCCTTCGGCTGGAGCTTGCCGCGCTTCATCTGGACGAGGACATCAGTACCACCCGCCAGGATCTTCACCGGTCCCTCGGTCTCGACCAGGGCGGCGCACGCCTCCTCCACCGAGGACGGAACGATGTACGCGAACGGCTTCATGTCCTTCGCTCCTCGCGTCGACCCGTCAGTCAGTCAGCCCCGCGGCCCCGGCCCGCGTCTCCTCGACGGGGACCTTCTTCATACGGATGGCTTCGCGATTGCACAGGAAGTAGCAGACCGCGCAGGAGTAGCACTCCGTCGGCTTCACGAGCACGGCCTTCTTGTCCACGATCTCTATGCATTCACAGTGTCCGGGCGCCGCGCAAAGACCGCAACCGTTGCACTTCTCGAGATCGATATCCGGAAGCATCGGGATGTAGTCGACCTCTCCGGGCGTGACGATGTACTTCAGCGCTATGCCGCGCATGTCGGCGAGGTTCTTGTAGCCGTGCTCGTCCATGAACCGGTGCATGCCCGGCTCGATCTTGGTGAAGGCCTTGTAGCCCTTGAGGTAGAGCAGGGAGCAGTACGTGAGGACTGTGGCCCCATACATGATCATCTCTACCGAGTGCCGCCAGTTCATGAGCCCACCGCCGCCGGCGATAGGCAGATCCGGGCAGATCGTGCGTATCTGCGCGACGTGCCGGTAGGCCAGCGGGCGGATCCACGGCCCGCACAGGCCAGCGAAGGACTGGTTGCCCGTGGACGGGTAGAACGGCCGGCCGCCGTTGTTGATGTCGAGCGGCGGCAGCGACTGCGGGCAGTTGATGGCCGACACGGCCGCCGCCCCGTTCTTCTCCACCGACCGGGACACCATCATCGTGTTGGCCTCGGGCGTCATCTTGGGCATGACGGGGATCTTCACGGCGTCGACAACGGCCTGCGTGACCTTGCCGGCGAGCGCCGGATCCTTGCCCAGCGTGGCCCCCAACTCGGGCTCCTCGTCGACGCCCATCTGCTTCGCCATGAGGCCGAGGTTCGGGCATGACATGTTGAGTTCCAGCATGTCGGCGCCTGCCTCTTCGAGCATGCGACCGAGCTTGGCCCAACCGTCGAGGTCCTCGCCGGGACCCATCATGTTGGCGATGACCTTGAGGTCCGTCTGTTCCTTCGACTTCGAGATGAGCTCCTGCGTGTCTTCGACCCGCATGCGTTCGCCGGAGGGAGAGTAGAAGGCGCCGTCCTTCTCGATTATGTGGTACGGACGGGCGTACAGAGGCACCTTGAGGAAGGTCAGTTTGGTGCTCACGGCGGAGGCGCCGTTCTCCTCCGCCATCTTGATCTTGTCCAGCTTGTTGGTCAGCTCGGACGAGGCGATGATGAAGGGGTTCTTCAGCTTGAGCCCCGCAAAATCGACGGACAGGTCAGCCATCGTATTCCCTCCTCCGGACTTCGGTCTCTGGTGACTCTCTGAACCCCGACTGCGGTACTGGCTCGCGCGTCTGCTCGAGGCGCGCGCAGGTCTCCAGGTAACGGCCTTCGACGGCGGCCTGCGCGTCGGCGCGCGCCTCGTCGGTCCAGTAACCAAGCTCGTAACCGAACCACGGCTTGCGCAGGCTCAGTTCCGGCAGGCCCTCTTCCTTCCAGCGAGCCAGCGCCTTCTCCATGAACTCGCGCCGCGGCAGCGAAGTGGGCGGATAGTCCCACTTCCGCGTCGCGTCTATCAGCATCGCCGACGTGCCCACCGGCGACGGGAAGCGCTGCTCGTCGACGTGGGCGTCGGGCGGCGCCGAAGACGGGTCGAGGATCGACGCCTTGCCGGTGACTATGCGTACATCCAGATGCGGTCGGCAGCGGTAGGCGATCGCCCAGTTCACGGCATCGGCGTCGTTGGGATCGATGTCGTCGTCCACCGCGACGATCATCTTGCCTATGGTGGGGTCGAGGGCCACCGCCGCGTTGAGGGCCTGCCACGGCTGCGCCGGGTGCATCTTCCTGAGCTGGATGGCCATGAGGCCATAACTGCCGGTGGCCTCGTGCAGTTGGACGTCGAGGATCCCCGGGATGTTGGAGTCCTTCTGGAGATACTTCAGATAGACGGCGTCGTAGGCGAGCTTCCGGATGAGGCTGCTCTCCGAGGGTGGGAACTGGCTCAGGAAGGCCTGATAGTAGGGGTCCTTGCGGTGCATGACACCGGTGACGTGGAAGACCGGGTTCGCGACCCGCGTGCCCATGTAGCCCGTGTATTCGCCGAACGGAGCCTCCTGCTCCCTGTAGGTGGGGTCGATGTACCCCTCGATGACGATCTCCGCGGTGGCGGGTACTTCGAGGTCGACCGTCTCGCACTTGACGAGCTCGATCGGCTCGCCTGCGATGGCCCCGGCAACGGAGTACTCGTCGATGCCGAACGGGATCTTGGCGACGCTGCACAGGCCCACCGCTGGCGAGCAGCCGAGGATTATGGCCGCCGGCAGGTGCTCGCCGCGTTCGCGGGCGCGTTGGAGATGAAGGCCTATGTGCTGGCTCTGGTGGGCCATCATGCCGCCGCGCCCCGCGCCCTTGACCATCACCCTGTAGGTCCCTACGTTGCGCACGCCGCTCTCCGGATCCTTGGTGACCCAGAAGGGCGAGGTGAAGTACGGAGCAGGATCGAAGCCCGGCGTGGAGATCGGGTGCGGGAACTCCAGGATACCGCCGTGCTCGAGGACACCGTCGCCCTTGTGGATCTCTTCCTTGACGGGTCCATCTGGCACCAGGCGCGGCTCGATGTAGCCCCTGTGCACCTCGGCCCAGCGCTCGACGATCCCGTCGGCGGCACAGCCAAGCGCCTTGGCGTACACCTGCCGGTTGGCGCCGAGGACGCCCACGGCCACGGGGCCTGGATAGGCGCGCCCCGAGGCGTCTGTCACGTTCTCGAACAGGAAGGCCGTGCGCTGCTCCGCCGGCAGCCCGCGGAACTGCAGCCGCACCAGCGGCATCAGTTCCGTGTCCTTGCAGATCCGCGAGCGTACTCGGCGCAGGAGACCATCGGCCTCCAGCGCCGCCAGGTACTCACGGAAGTCCTGGTAGTAGCTCATGCCGCACCCTCTTTCATGAGACCGGCGACGACCTCGTCTTCCTTGACCCATTCCAGCCCCAAACGGGCGAGCGTCTCGGGGGTGGGCAGGCTCGTGGCGGGATCGAGGCCACCGGCCGCGTAGAGCTCGCTCCGCATGAGGCCGAAATCCACCGTCTTGCCGGCCAGCGGGCCGTCGGGCACAGCCTCGGACATGAGTCTCGCCGGCAGCGTGTCGTCTTCCGGCCGCAAGCCCTCGCGGACGTTGATCACACGTTCCAGGGCGTTGACGCGCTCACCGGTGAGATAGATGTCGGCGGGCGCGAACGAATAGCCGGTAGCGCCCGCGATCAGGTCGGCGAGGGTCTCGTCCTGCATGCCTATCGAAAGGAACGCACAAGTGCCCGGAGAGTCTGCCGCGCCGGCGCGCCTGTTGCGGGTGCCGAGGGTCATCTGCGCCTTGCCGGAATCCGCAAAGCGGTCCACGTTCGGGTTCGTCAGCTCGATGGTCACCGTGTAGCCGCCGGCATGGTGACAGCCGCCGCGGTTGCCGCACCCATACACCAGCGCCATGCCCTTGGCACCTCGGGGGTCATAGCCGCCGATCTCCATGCCCTTGGCGTGCATGGCGAAAGCCTCCGACCCGTGACCTATCTCCGCCGCCAAAGCCTTGGAACCCATGGCTATCTTGGCGCCGAACCCGCGCCGATAGGCGGCGTCCTTCACGAGCTGGAGCATCGCCTCCGCGTTCCCGAAGCGCAAATCCAGCCCGCCGGTGTCTTCAAGCCCTATCAAGCCTCGCTCAAAGCACTCCATGGCGAACGAGATGGTGACGCCGGCCGAGATCGTGTCGATCCCCATGAGATCGCATACCTGGTCGGCGGCGATCACGGCCGCCAGGTCGTACACACCGCAGGATGTGCCCAGCGAGTAGACCGTCTCGTACTCAGGACCCTCGCTCGTGCTGCCGGCAAAGGGTCCCTCGCGGACTACCGTGACCTTGGAGCAGCGTGAGGGACACGGGTCGCCGCACGGCGCATCCTTCACGAGGTACTTGCTGCGCAGCGTGTCGCCGAGAAGACCCGCGGCCTCTTCCTTGTCCGCGGAGCGTCGCCAGTTGTCCGCCGGCATGAGCCCCGAGTTCAGTGTCACGGCCACCGTGCTCACGGACCCGTACATCTTCAGCGGGCCGGATGTGAACGGGTGAGCGCGCAGCTCCTTGGTGATCCTCTTCACGGCGTCCTTGAAGGCGGGTTCATCGCCCAGCGACGGCGCCTGCGTGCCGGCCCGCACCACGAGCGCCTTGACGTTCTTGGCGCCCATGACCGCGCCGGCCCCGCCGCGCCCCAGCGCGCGCCGCTCGTTGAGCAGGCACGCGTACGGGACCAGGTTCTCGCCGCCCGGGCCTATGCACGTGACAGCCAGCTGCCCTCGCGGCAGCTCATCGCGGATGTATTCCTGCGTGGACAGGGTGTCGAGACCCCAGAGATGTGTCGCGTCGTGGATCTTCGCCCGACCGCCGGCGATCTCAACGTACACCGGCCTCTCGGAGCGGCCGGTGAGGATGATGAGGTCGAAGCCGGAGCGCTTGATCGCCGGGCCAAGCTCGCCACCGGTGATGCAGAAGAGATAGAGGCCGGTCTGCGGCGACTTGGTGACCAGTGCGGCTCGAGCGGATCCTGGGGCGGCCGTCCCGGACAGCGGCCCGGAGGCGAAGATGAGCGGATTCTCCGGGCTCAGCGGATCAGTGCCGGGTGGCAGCATCTTGAACAGATAGTACGCGCCAAGGCCGCGACCGCCGAGGAACTGCCGCGCAGCCTTGGCGTCGAGCGGCTCCTCCCGCTGCTCGCCGCTGCCCACATCCACGATGAGGACACGGCCCCACAAACCGCCAAGGGTATGTGCGTCCGTCATCTGCTACTCCTTGCCGAGCGCGCGCCGGTACAGCCGCTCGAGATCGGCCGGCGGAGCGTTGCGCAGGTTGAGGCGGTAGTTGACGACCTTGGTGCACTGCTCCACCAGCACTGGGATCTCTTCATCGGTGACCACCGCCGGGTCCAGGTTGGACGGGAAACCCACTTCGTCCATGAGATCCCAGAGCCGTTCCAGCAATGCCTCGGCCAGCTCTCGCTCTGTCCCCTCTTCGCCGAGCAGCCGGGCCACAGGGGCGACCTTGTGGGCTGCAACAGGCAGATTGAACTCCATGGCGTACGGCAGCATGATGCCGGTGGCGAGACCGTGCGAGAGGTGCAGCCTGCCCAGCGGCTGCGACAGCACGTGGGCCAGGCCCGGTAGGGCGACTCCGAGCGCCATGTTCGCGATCGAGCTCGCCTCCAGCATGCGCTGCTTGGCGGCGAGGTCTGCGGTGAGCGCGGCCGCGGGCAGGCTCCGGAAGATCGTAGCCGCGGCCTCGGTCGCCAGACCGTCCGAGAACTCCGTGGCGCCCACGGACCAGAGAGCGTCCAGCGCATGCGCCAGGGCATCCATGCCCGCCACCAGCGCCGGTCCGGCCGGAAGGCTGGCCATGAGCTCGCCGTCCAGGATCGCCACCGTGGGGAAGGTGCGCTCGTCCAGAATCGACATCTTGAAGTTGCGCGCTTCGTCCGTGAGGATCGTCACCTTCGAGACCTCGGTGCCCGACCCGGCCGTGGTGGGTATGGCAACGACCGGGCGCGGCGGACCGGTTGCCTTGTTGAATCCCTCGTAGTCGGTCAGCGTGCCGCCGTTGGCGGCCACCAGGGCGATGCCCTTGCCGGCGCACATAGGGCTGCCGCCCCCCAGCGCCACGACGAGGTCGCAGCCGCCGGCTACGAACGCCTCCACGCCGGCGGCCACAGTGCGCACTCCGGGATCCTCTTCGACGTCGTCGAACACGACGAACGGGGTGCCGGCCGCCTCCAGCTGGGCCGTGACGCCCGCGGTGATGCCGGCGGCCGTGAGGCCCTTGTCGGTGCAGACGAAAGCCTTGCTGCCGCCTGCCGCCTTGATCTGCTCGGGGAGCGCAGCCGCGCTCCCCAGCCCGTGAACGATACGGGTGGGCATGTAGAACATCTTGGGTGCCTGGCTCATCGTCCCCCCTGTGGTCGAGCCGACGACTCAGCCTACGAGTGAGATGTATGTCACGGTCATCATGTTTATATAACAAGTCCTTCCCGCGCGCCATGCCTCCGCATAGCACCAACGCGGGCTCAGCACGTCGGCCGATCCTCGGCGGCCGGAGCCGCCATCAGGCGGGCCTGCCCGGCCGGCCCTGATGGGAGTCCGCCGGTGTCTCAGTGCGCGCGCTCCAGAAACTCGTGCCGTTGCCCCGGTTCCGCGTGAGGAAGCCGTGGTGCTTGTAGCGGTCCGAGCGGTAGTAGACCTCGGCCAGGTCGACCACGCTGCCGTCCGTGGAGTAAGCAGTGAGAGTGAGCTTGAGCAACGGCGTGAGCAGGTCGACCTCGAGCAGCCCCGCCATGTGTTCGTCGGCCACCACCGCTTCGAACACCTCTGAAGCCCACTCCACGGGGCGCCCGGCGCGGGTCTCGATGAGCACGATGAGCGGCTCCACCGAGAGGTCACTCAGCGATATGCACGCGCCGACCTCGTACGGCACGTGGTTGACGAGCACGGCGAGCGGCCGGCCGTCCACCAGGCGCACGCGCTGGACGTTGAACAGGTCAGCGCCCTCGGCGACGCCGAACACGTCTGCCAGATCCGGAGTGGCACGCACGAGCCGGAACTCGACCACCCGGATGCTCACCTCCGGTCCCATGCGGATGAGATCCTCGAGACTGCCACTGATGCGCGGTGCGGCGTCCTCCATCACCTTGCTGGAAACGAATGTTCCCTTGCCACGCATCCGGGTGATGAGGCCCTGCTCGTCAAGGATCTGCAATGCCTGCCGCACCACCACGCGACTCACCTGGAAGCGCTGCGTGAGCTGCGCCTCTGAGGGAAGCTGCTGGCCCGGGGCCAGCTTGCCGCTGTGGATCTGCTCCTTCACATCGCGCATGACCTGGTAGTAGAGCGGGATGCCGCCCTTCTTGGCCGCGCGCAGTGAAGAGCCGCGCCGCGTACGCCCCATCCCTTCAGTCGTCACCTGCTCACCCCGTCCTGCGCGGACGTACTAGGTCCGCCCCGTTCATTGACGATCCACGCATCTGAGCGGCCGGGCTATCCCCCGCCGAGCGGTACGAGCACCCGCAGCTCGCAGCCCTCGCTCAGCTCCTCCGTCGGCTCGACCCGCTTGCCCTCCACCGTGAGGTAGCTGCGTGCGGCGAGCGGAACGTCCAGCTCGTCGAGGACCTGACCCACCGTCGCGTGCTCGCTCACGTCCAGATCGATCCGACCGCCACAGGCCCTCGGCAGCAGCTGCGCATAGTGGCCGAACAGGACGATCGTCACTCGCACCGGATCACCTGCCCTGGTCCTACCGCGCCATCACAGGTCGAGGCGATCAAGCAGGCCCTGCGTAGGCACCCCGTCCGCATCCCATTGCCGCTCGCGGTAGTACTCGTCCATGACCGCGTCGACGTTGCACGTGTGGCCGTCTGGATCGGAGGGCGCCCCTTCGTACTTGAGACGCGGAGGCAGCGTGTCGTCGGCCCTCGTGAAGCCCTCCTCGATGTTGAACAGGCGCTCCACCGTGTTGATGCGCTCGCCGATGGTGTACACGTCGTCGAAGCCGATGTTCATGCCGGTGGGAAGGTTCGCGGAGCGGGCGTACAGCTCGATCGTGATGCCCAGGTCCACCGTGAACATGCACATGATGAGCGAGTCGATGATCGCCGTGCTGTCCTGCATGCGCTTGACGAGCTCAGGCTTGCCCTCCATGGAGTAGCGGTCGTAGTCGCCCAGCACGCCCAGGAACTCGGCGGCGACCGTGAAAGCCTTGTTGTGGTCGGCGCCGCGACCGGTCGTGGCGTAGCTCAGGCCCATGCCCGTGAAGGCCCGCGGGGCGTACGCGGCCATGTCGAGGCCCTTCACCTGCATGGCGTATTCCTCGCCGGCGCCCACGGCGCGCGCCGCGCCCCGGGAACCCAAGGAGAGCACGGCGCCGAAGCCTTCGCGGGTAGCCATCTTGGTAACGGCTGGGGCCAGCACGTCGGCGTTGCCGAAGGTGAAGTCCAGCCCGTCGGTGTCGTCCCTGGTAAGCAGGCCGCGCTCGGTCATCTCCATGGCCCAGGCGATGGTGGACCCGGCCGTCATGGTGTCTATGCCGAACCGGTCGCAGAGGAGGTTCGCCTCGAAGACGGCCGTGAGGTCCACGATGCCGCAGTCGGGACCGAGCGCCCACATGGACTCGTGCTCGATGCGCTCGGAACGGTACTTCTTGCCGCCGCGCTCGAACTCCACTACCGACCCGCAGATGACGTTGCAGCCGCTACAGGCTTCGTAGTGCTGAACGTACTTGGCGATCTCGTCGTTGTGGATCGTGGACACGTCCGGCACCTTGTCATCCTGATGATTGCGCCAGGGCAGGCCGACGGCCTCGTTGACCACCGGGAGCATGCCGGTGGTGCCCGCCCAGCGGAACGCCGGCCGCACCGGATTCTCCATGATGATGTCGTGGAGCTCCTTGCAGCCAGCGATGTACTCCGCCGCCGGACGCCCCAGGCGTATGCCGCCGGTGCCGCGTACAGCCACGGCCTTGAGCTTCTTCGCGCCGAACACGGCGCCCGGCCCGCCGCGGCCGGCGGCGTGCTGCAGGTGCATGAAGTTGGCGAACGGCACCAGGTTCTCGCCGCCGGGTCCTATGGCGCCGGTGCGGAACTCCGACCCCAGCTCGCGCAGCAGGCGGTCCTGCGTGGCCTCTGTATCCAGGCCCCAGAGATCGGTCGCGTCGCGCAGCCGGACGCGATCGTCGTCGATGACGAGAACGACCGGTTTGGGCGACACGCCGGTGATGATGACCCCGTCCCAGCCGGCATACTTGAGCTCGGGACCGAAGTGCCCGCCCATGTAGCTCGCCGAGATGGTACCTGTGAGCGGGCTCTTGACGCCGACCGCGACGCGGCTGGCGGTGGGGATCATGGTGCCGGTGGCAGGACCGGTGGCGAAGATGATCTCGTTCTCCGGCCCCACCGGGTCGATGCCCCTCGGCAGACGGTCATACAGCAGCTTGGCGATGAAACCGCGGCCACCGAGGTACTTCTCGGCGAGCTCGTCGCGCACCGGCAGCTCGCCGACGACCCCGGAGGAGAGGTCGACCGTGAGGAAGCGGCCTGTGTATCCACCGTACTTCACGAGCGTCCCTCCCACGTCAGGGCGCCCTCGGGGCACCATTTCACGCACAGCGGGTCGCCGTCGCAGAGGTCACAGATCATGATCCGCTCCGACTCCCGGTCGACGTTGACGTTGGCGCAGGCGTCCAGGCAGCTCCCGCACATGGTGCAGAGTTCAGCGTGGAAGCGGACCACACCGGCCTCCTCGTCGAAAGTCAGCGCCTCCCGAGGGCAAGCCGCGATGCAGGCGCGCTCGTGGCACATGTCGCACACCGCGCATATGGCCTCGCTGAAGGCCTGCGGCGCCTCGCGCCTCACGCGGATGCAGGCCGCCGAAGGCTTGATCTGCCCGAGCCTGTTGAGCGAGCACACCCCGGAGCACATATCGCAGTAGAAGCACTTCTCCTTGTCGAACACGACGCTGCTCATGCGACCACCCACCTCGCTCAGTCCATCGCGGCCAGAGCCGCCTCGACACCGGCGCCGACATCCACCCCGCAGCCCATCTGTCGCAGGCACTGGCCCATGGCGATCAGCGCGGAGAGCGCGCAGGTGGGCGTGCACGTGCCACCCATGTGCCCTATGCGCACCAGCTTGCCGTAGATGGGCGTGTTGAAGAGGCTGCCCGAGATGAGGACACCGAACCGGTCGACCATCTGCCGGCGGAGCTCCTCATCGTCGATCCCTTCGGGAACGGTGACGGCAGTCGCCACGTTGCAGGCGTGGTCGTCGCTGTCCGGCCACATGTCGAGGCCCATGGCGCGCACACCGGCGCGCGTCATGCGGCCGACCTCGGCGTAGCGACGGAAGTGCTCCTGGTGGCCGACCTCCAGGTACTCGGTGACCGCTGCGTTCAGGGCGGCGACTTCCATCACCGAGGCGGTATACGGCCAGATGCTCTTCTCGAGCCAGAGCTCCTTCCAGTCGAGGATGCTGAAGTACGAGTATCGATTGGGACGCTTCACCGAGCGGAAGCGTTCCCAGGCGTCCTCCGAGATCGACATCGCGCTGAGGCCGGGAGGCGCGCCGAGCACCTTCTGCGAGCCCACGCTGACGATGTCTATGCCCCACTCATCGACTTCCACGGGCACGCTGCCGGCGCAGCTCACGGAGTCGACGAACACAAGCTTGCCATACTGCTTGCCCAGCTTGGTCAGCGTCTCCAGGTCTGACTGCGTACCGCACGGGGTCTCGCAGTGCACGAGCCAGAGGATCTTGGCCTCCGGATGCGCTTTGAGCACCGCTTCGACCTGCTCGGGCTGGGCCACGGTGTTCCAGGGCGTCTCGACGGGGATCGCCTTGCCGCCGTACTTCTCGATGAAGTAGCGGTTGCCCTCGCCGTAGTGGCCGCTCTCCACGTTGATGACGACGTCGCCCTCGTCGAGGCCGCAGAACGAGACGGCCTCCAGACCGAGGAGCGCCTCCCCCTGCATCATGACTATGTCGTTCTTCGTCTTAAGGAAGACCTTGAACTTCTCCTGAGTGTCGCGGAACAGCTCCATGAACTGCTCCGTGTAGTCGAAGACCAAAGGCCCGCCGAGCGCCGAGCGCACCCTGTCCGAGAGCTGCACGGGGCCAGCAGTCAGCATCATGTCGACCGAACGCGCCATCTACAGTCACCTACCTTCCAGTCCGATCTCCATGCCGTCAGCGCTTCCCCCGCTCGAACGGCAGGCACAGGGCAGCAGGCAGATACGACTGCCGCCCGAACAACACCAGGGCGAGCAGGACGACGAGGAACGGCAGCATGTTGACGACGTCGGTGGAGATCTCGATACCCACTAGCTGCAGCGCCGTGGCGATCGACAAGGCGATACCGAACAGGAACGAGCCCGTGAGGACCCAGCCGGAACGACCCCGGGCAAGCATGGCGATGACGATGGCGATGAACCCCTGGCCGCCGGTCATGAACGGGACGAAGATGCCCGCCGTGACGATGGCCATGTAGCCACCGCCCAGGCCTGCCAGCGCTCCGGTGATGAGCACGGCGATCGTGCGGATCTTCAGCACGTCCACGCCGGCGTTGTCGAGCGCCACCGGCTTCCAACCCGCGGCGCGGATGTTGAGGCCGAGATTCGTCTTGTAGAGGACCCACCCCGCCACGAAGATCAGCGCGACACCGATGTACACGATGAGCGGCTGGTTGAAGATGCTGGGCCCTATCACGGGGATCTTGCTGAGGCCGGGGATGGGGATGTTCGGCACGCTGTCGAGGCGCGGGTAGCTCTCGCCGAACTGTACCTGGTGCATGAGGCTCGTCAGCCCCTCCATCGCCAGGTAGATGGCGACACCCACGACGATCTGGTCACGCCCCATGCGCACGCAGAAGACGACCATCAGAAGAGAGACCGCCATGCCAGCGATCATCGCCGCCAGGAATCCGAGCCACGAGGAGCTGGTCCAGTTGGCGAACACGAAGCCTGCGTAGCCCCCAAGGAGCATCATGCCTTCGAGGCCGATGTTGAGCACGCCCGCCTGTTCGGAGATGGTCTCGCCGAGGGCCGCGAACAGCAGCGGCATGCCGGCCAGGATGGCGCCGGAGATGACGGCCGCGAAGAAGTCGGTGGTGAGGAGGCTATCCATTGGTCACCGCCTCCCCTGGATCGATCGTCACGCCAGCCGCAGCCGCCTTCTTGGTGCGCCTCCTGTGTGCCCAGCCCTTGGTGCGTGCCCACTCGGTGAGCACCATGAAGAAGAGGATGAGGCCGACCAGCAAGAGAAGGAAGTCGTTGGGCAGCCCGGTGACCCTTGCGGCTTCATGGCCGCCGATCTGGATCACCGCGAAGACGAAGACGAACGGGATGACGGTCATGACGTTGAGCCCGGCGAGGAACACGATGGCGAACAGCGTCATGCCGAAGGCCGGGTTCCAGTCCGCGCGAACGTAGCCCCAGACGCCGAGCACTTCCACTGCGGCGGCGAGCCCGATGAGGGCGCCGCTGAGGGCGAACGCGGTCATGATGTCCCGCTTCACGCTGATGCCTGCGTGCACCGCCGCCTTGGGGTTCGCGCCCAGGATGCGCAGACGCAGGCCGTACCCGGTACGCGTCTGCATGTAGTGCACCATGGCGAGTACCACAAGGGCGATGATGATGCCTATGTGGATACGCGTGCCCGGGATGTAGGGCAACAGGTACTCGAACGGCATGACGTCGGTCTGCGGCACGAATCCCTGGTGCGTGAGGAAAGGTCCCTTGATCAGATAGTTGGCGAGGTTGATGCCGAGGTAGGCCATCATCAGCGAGGTGATGATCTCGTTCATGCCGTAGTAGGCCTTGAGCACGGAAGGCACGATCGTCCACGCGCCGCCGACCACGAAGCCGATGATACAGAGCAGGATGAGGGCGACCCAGTAGGGCATGACGCCCATCATCGAGGCGCCGATCCCACCGACGATGGCGGCGGCCATGAGGAACTGACCGTCGCCGCCGATGTTCCACAGGCCGGCCTGGAAGGCGACGATGAACCCCGCCGACATCAGCAGGAGCGGCGCCAGGCGGATGATGGTCTGCATGAGACCGCTCCAGGTCAGAAGCCCGCTCTCCAGCGTGGTCCAGTAGAAGGTGATGGGGTTCTTGCCGAGGATGAGCAGGAGTACGCCGCCCGCGATGAGTCCGTAGACCACGGGCGCGGCCTGTCGCCAGAAGGCAGAGCCCCACCGGCGCCAGCTCGACGTCTTCGCGGGCTCACCGATGCGGGCAGCCTCTTCGTTCGCGATATCACTCAACGTGGCTCCCTCCGATCATCAGTGCGCCGATCTCCTGCTCCGCGCCGGGCTTGTTCTCGACGATCCCCATCAGCTGGCCGCGCGACAGCACGGCGACCCGGTCGCTCAGCGCGAGGAGCTCCTCGAGGTCGGTGGAGATGAGCAGCGCTCCCGCCGAGCCGCTGTCCGCGAGATCGCGGATGCGCGTGCGCACGGCCGTCGTGGTCTTCACGTCCAGCCCGTAGGTCGGCTTGTTGAAGACGACGACCTTGGGCTCGAAAGACAGCTCACGCGCCACGACGACCTTCTGGATGTTGCCGCCCGAGAGAGATCCCGCCTGGGTGTGGATGGACGGCGTCATGATGTTGTACTCGCTGACCAAAGCCCTGGCGTGGGAATCGATCTCTGCCGGTCGGGTGCGGCCGTGGACCCAGAAAGGCGGCGTCCCGATGCGCTTGCTGACCATGTTCACGGCTACGCTGAGGGGACCCACGATGCCTTCGCCGAGCCGGTCGTCGGTCACGTAACGCAGGCCGCGCCGCTGCCGCGCGCCAATGCTCAGCTTACGGATGGACTTGCCGTCAAGCCTGATGTCGCCGCCGGACGTGGAGCGCTGGCCGGCAATGGCTTCGGCGAGCGGTCGCTGGCCGTTGCCGTCCACGCCCGCCACCCCGACGACCTCGCCGGCATGCACCGTGAGCGAGAACCCCTTGGTTATGCCGATCTCGCCGTGCTTGCCGGCGACGGTCACGTCCACCAGCTCCAGCAGCGGCTCTCCAGCGACCGCCTTGCGGCCGGTGCCGCTCAGCTCCGAGACATCGCGCAGCTCGGCCACGTTGGCCAGGCTCTCGGCCTCGCCGGGGAACATGAGGTCCACGACCCTGCGCTGAAGCTCCTCCGCGGTCTCGCCGCACATCGTGTCGTAGCCGATCGTGCCTTCGAGACGTCCCTGCCGCAGGACGGACACGCAGTCGCCGATCGTGAAGGCTTCATGGAGCTTGTGCGTGATGAAGACGATCGCCAGGCCCTCCTGCTTGAGATGCACGAGGACTGTCTCGAGATCCTCGATGCCCTTCGGCGTCAGCATGGACGTGGGCTCGTCAAGGATGAGCACCTTGGAACCCTGCCAGAGGGCCTTGATGATCTCGACCTGCTGCTGCTGCCCGAGCGACAGCTGCGCCACCTCGGTGTTCGGGTCGACCTCCACGCCGAGCATGTCGGCCAGCCGCGCCAAGCCCTCCTGCGCCTTCTTGACGCTGAGCCGTACGCCCTCGCCCTGACCGAGCATGAGGTTCTCGAGGACCGAGAAGTTGGGGATCAGGCTGCTGTGCTGATGCACCATGCCTATCCCCAGGTCGATCGCGTCCCGCGGGCACGTGATGGCGACGTCCCGGCCGTCGACGCGGATGGTCCCTTCTTCCGGGATGTAGATGCCTGCGAGGACGTTCATGAGCGTCGACTTGCCGGCGCCGTTCTCGCCTAGTAGGCAATGGACCTCGCCTTGCCGCA
>CAZIGT010000005.1:0-29014 GCA_964538465.1 uncultured Thermoleophilia bacterium
CGGGCTCTCGTCGACTACTGCGCCTGAGAGTGTCGGCGTGGAATCAATCATCTAGGCAGCTCGCAGAAGCTCGGTACTCCTCGACGGCTGACATCCCCGTGCCCGACTAGGCAGAAGTCCCCTCCTGCCGGCACGGTTTCGAGCCGATGAGGAACCGGGAAGAAGACCGCAGCATCGTACTTCGGACTCCGAGCCAAGGGGACGGCCGCTTGAGCCGCAGACGCCAGCCCGCCGACCCGGGGCCTGTCGCCCGCGTCGGCGAAGACGGACCGAGCATCGAGCCGGGTTCTCTGTTCCGCAGCTTCGCCGAAGCGAGCGAGAACCCGGTGTTCCTGCAGGACGCGGACGGCCGCTACGTACTGGTCAACGAGGCCTTCGCCCACTCTCTCGGCCTCTCCAAGGAAGAGATCATCGGCAAGTCCCGCGCCGAGATCTTGCCGGCGGAGTCCGAGGTCAAGCATCCCGACGGCGACCTGCTTGCCATAACCAGCGACGGGATCGTGGTGGCCGAGGAGAGGATCGGCGGCCGTGTCTACGAGACACGCAAGTTCCGCGTGGACCTCGTCGACGGGCGTGCCGGCGTGGGCGGCTTCGCAGTCGACGTCACGTCGCTGAGGAACGCGGCAGCCGAGCTCGCCGCCAGCGAGCAGCGCTATCGGGACATCGTCGGCATCTCGTCCGACTGGGCGTGGGAGATGGATCGCGAGGGCCGGTTCACGTACATGTCCGAGAATGCCCTCGCGTCGCTCGGCATATCAGCGTCGGATGCGCTGGGGCACAGCCCCGCCGACATCGTAGACCCCGGCGAGAGACAACGCGCCCTGGACGCCTTCAGAGAACACCTGACGACCGGAGAGCCGTTCCGCGACTTCGAGACGCGTTTCCGGCGACCGGATGGGTCCGTCGGTTACGTCAGCGTGAGCGGCGTGCCCGTCCGCGACGAGAACGGCGCCATCGTGGGCCTGCGCGGCCTCACCCGCGACATCACCGCCCGCAAGGAGGACGAAGAGCGGTTGCGCGAAAGCGAGGAACGCTTTCGCACGCTGTTCCAGCAGGCGCCGCTCGGCTATCAATCGCTCGATTCTGAGGGCCGCATCCTGGACGTCAACCAGGCCTGGCTCGACCTGCTCGGCTACGAGCGGGACGAGGTCGCCGGTCGCTGGTTCGGCGAGCTCCTCGCCAAGGAGCAGGTCGACCGGTTCCGGCGAGGGTTCCCCAAGCTGGTACAGACGGGAACGGCGCAGCAGGTCGAGTTCCTGGTGCGCCGCAAGGACGGCACCCACAGGCTGCTGTCCGTGGCCGCGAGCGTGGGCCGCAACCCCGACGGGAGCTTCCGGCAGACCCACTGCATCCTGACGGACATCACGGAGCAGATGGAGGCGAGAACGGCGCTGGAGATCAGCGAGAACCGCTACCGAGCGCTGTTCGACCACTCCCTGAACGCGTTCGCCCTGCACGAGATCGTCACCGACGAGGACGGCACGCCCGTCGACTTCGTGTTCGTGGCCGTCAATCCGGCGTTCTGTGCCATGACCGGCCTGGCGGCCGAGGAGGCCATCGGGCGACGGGCCTCAGACGTCATGCCCGGCCTGACCGACGAACTGGTCGAGCGACTCGCCCGCGTGGCTGTCACTGGCGCGCCGGAGAGGTTCGAGTCGTTCAACGATGGACTGGGACGCTACTACGACATAGCCGCGTTCAGCCCCGCACCGGGCACTTTCGCGGTGGTCTTCAGCGACATCACGGAGCAGAGAGAGGCCGACGACCGTCTCGCGGCCAGCGAGGAGAAGTTCCGGCTGGCCATGGAAGCGGCAGGCCTCTGCATCTACGATTGGGACGTCCCCAGCGGTTTCACCTACTACAGCCCCGGTTACGCGGCCATGGTCGGCTGCGAACCGGAGCAGCTGGAGCCCAGCCATGCGGAGCGGGACCGCCGCATCCATGACGACGACCGCGAAGCCGTGCTCGGCGAGTTCGACAGGCATCTCCGCGGCGAGACGGGGCGCGTCGAGATCGAGTACCGCCTGCACACCAGCGACGGCCGGGTCATCTGGGCGCTGGAGCAGGCACGCGCCGTGCAACGCGACGGCGACGGCCGCGCTCTCCGCGTCGTGGGTACCATCAAGGACATCACGAGGAGCCGGGCCACCCAGGAACGCCTGCAGGACACGAGCGCACGCCTGCGCCGCACGGTGACGGGCGCGGTGGCCGCCCTCGGCGCCGCCGTGGAAAGCAAGGACCCATACACGGTCGGTCACGAGCGCCGGGTGGCCGAGCTGGCCTGCGCCATCGCCGTCGAGATCGGTCTGGACGAGGAGGCGGCGGAGGGCCTGCGCCTCGCCGCCATCATGCACGACGTAGGCAAGATCGGCGTGCCGGCGGAGATCCTCAGCAAGCCCGGCCAGCTCACGGACGTCGAGATGACGCTGGTGCGGCAGCACGCCGAGCTCGGCCATAGCATCATCGCCGGCATCGAGTTCGACCACCCGGTGGCCGACATCGTCTGGCAGCACCACGAGCGGCTGGACGGCAGCGGCTACCCGCGCGGCCTGCGAGGTGGGGACGTCCTTCTCGAGTCCTGCATCCTCGCCGTGGCCGATGTCGTCGAGGCCATGGTCTCGCATCGCCCGTACCGTCCAGGAAGGCCGATGGGCGATGCGCTCGATGAGATAGAGCGCGGCGCCGGCTTGCGCTATGACGCTAAGGTGGCGGCCGCCTGTGTGCGGCTCTTCCGCGAGCAGGGCTTCTCGTTCTCGGATACCGAGTCGGGCGCGGCCAGGCCGACCACACCATCGAGCTCTCCCCCATGAGCTGGGCAGGCGTCAAGGACCGCGCTGCGCTGGAGGCGGAGCGCTTCGCCGCCTACCGGAACGCACCAGTAGCGCTCTGGCTCGAGGACCACTCGGCCGCCCGCGCCCGACTCGAGGAGCTTGGCCTGATCGAGATGGGCGCGGCAGGACGGCTGGTCGACCACCTGACCGCCAACCCTTCCCTGCTGCGCAGCGTCGTCGACCTGGTGAGGATCGTCGACGTCAACGATGCGGTGCTTCAGCGGTACGAGTACGGCACGCTCGATGAGCTGTGCCGCGACCTCACGCGATTCTACTCAGACAGCACGTACGCCATCCACGCGTGGTTCTGGCAAGCGCTCTGCCAAGGCCAGTCGCGCTTCACGGGCGAGGACACGAACACCACGCCGAAGGGACGTGTCCTACGGCAGGAGGTCACCTACGTGGTGCAGCCGGGAGCCGAACCCACGTGGGATCGCGTGATCGTGTGCGACGTGGATCTCACCAGCCGCCTGCTCGCCGAGCGGTCGATGCGGCTCCAGCGCGATACCGCGCTGGCGCTCGCGACCTGCGACGACGCCGACGAGCTGCTCGAACGGCTCCTCGACACACTCCTGACCATCGAGGACGTCTTCGCCGCCGGTGTGTACCTTCCCGATCCCGACACCGGCGACTTCGTGCTCGCGGCACAGCGCGGCCTTTCCACGACGCTCGCTGCCGCCACGGCTCGCCACCCCGTCGGGTCGCCACGGCTGGCGATACTCTCCGGCGGAGAGGTACTCCAGCGCACATACACTCAGCTCGTCGAGGACCTGGGTGACCTCAGCCGCGGCGCAGCACCGGAGCTCCGCGATCTGTTGTGCATAGCGTCCGTCCCGATCCTCCGTGGCGGGCAGCTGGTGACCATCGTCAATATAGGCTCCTGCAGCATCGCGGCCTTCCCGCAGGCCACGGTGAGTCTCGTCGAGGCTATCGCCGTCACCGCGAGCGACGCCTTGCAGCGCATAGCCGCCCAGCGCGAGAACGAGAACCGCCTGAGGTACCTCGCCGCCCTCGGCGAGATACAGCGTGCCCTCATGGCGCGACCCGACGCGGACATCGGCTCGGTCGCGCTGCCCCGGCTGCTCGAGGTCTCGGGCGCCGACCGCGTGTACCTGCTCGAGGCGAGCGACAGGCCCAGGGAAGGGCAGCGCCATGACCGGGTGACGGAGGCCGCAGGCAGCGTGGCGCCGCGGATGGCACGCACCGAGCCCTCCGGACGGCCGTACGACCGTCTCCCCGGCGCATGGCGAGAGGCGCTCCAGCTCGGGAAGACGGTCTCGGGCCGCCGTACGGACTTCCCCGATCAGGCGGCCGAGATGGATCAGCACGACGTTCTTGCCGTCCTGCTGCTCCCCCTGTTCGTCCACGGCGAGGTCTGGGGACTCCTCGGCTTCGACAACTGTCACGTGGAACGGGCCTGGGACAGCCACGAGATCGCCCTGCTGACCTCCGCGGCCGCCGCCGTCTCGGCCGCCCTGGAACAGGAGCAGGCGACCCTCCGCGAGCGCGCGGAGTCGGCCCGCCTGCAGGCGCTGCTGGACGCCGGTCGCGCCCTGTCCGGCAGCCTGGACTACGACGAAGTGCTCGCCACGGTGGCCCGCCGGGCCGGCGAGGCACTCGGCTCTGCCCAATGCGTCGTCTGGGAGTACCTGCCGGAGACCGACCAGGAGTTCTTCCGCGCTCTCTACGAGCGCGAACCCGAGCCCGGCCTCGCCGAGAAGCTGCAGGGTGCCCGGCACCCACTCGAGGACTTCCCCGGCAGCCGGAGCATCCTGTTCACCGGAGAAGTCCGCGAGCTCACCCTCTCGGACAGACACCTCCATCCTTCGATCCGCGAGTCGATGCTGGAGTGGGGCGAGAAGACGCTGCTGACCGTACCGCTGACCAGATCCGGCGAGCCGCTCGGCGAGCTGATCCTGGTCGAGACTGAGGCCGAGCGTTCGTTCACTCCTTCCGAGCGCGAGCTCGCCCGCGGACTCGGCGAGCTCGCCGCGACGGCGCTGGCGAACGCCCGCCTGCACTCGCGCGTGCAGGAGCAGCTCGACGTGCGCCACGACCTGCTTCATCTGGGAGAGTCCTTGCTCAGCCAGCTCGACGAGCAGCAAGTCTTCGACCACATCGCCGACGCGCTGGGCAGTCTGGTGGCGTTCGACGCCCTGGAGCTGGGCATTGTCGACCCGCTGGCGCGACAGGTCGAGATCGTGAACGCGACCGGCAAGGATGCGGACATAGTGCTCGGCCAGCGGTTCCCCATGGACGCCGGGGTCACCGGGCGCGTCCTCCAAGAGGGCAAGGCGGCTCTGGTCAACGACATGCTGCGCGATCCTGACGGCGAGCTCGTTCCGGGCACCGAGTCAGAGGAGCAGGCAGCGATCATCGTGCCGCTGCGCCTCGGCGCCGATCGAGCCGTGCTCACGCTGGACCGCTTCGGCGGGCGCTTCACCCAGGACGAGACGGAGACTGTGAGGCTGTTCGCGAACCTGGCCGCCGTGGCGCTGGAGAACGCCCGCCTGTACCGCACCCTTGAGGAACAGGCCATCAGCGACGGGCTCACCGGCCTCTACAACCACCGCCACTTCTACGAACGGCTCGACCAGGAGTTGGCCCGCTCCGGCCGCACGGCCGAGCCGGTGGCCCTGCTCATGATCGACATCGACGACTTCAAGCAGCTGAACGACCGCTACGGCCATCCGGCCGGCGACGACGTGCTGCGCATCGTCGGCCGTGTCCTGAGGGTGTGTACTCGCCACGGCGTGGATGTGGCGGCGCGCTATGGCGGCGAGGAGTTCGCCGTCATCCTGCCCGCGGCGGAGACACAGACCCCGGCCGGCGGCACGGCCGAGGCGGCGGCCGCGACCGGCGGGGCAGCAGTAACAGATGCCGCCGAGGCGGCGGGCCCTGCCGGCGGTGCCGCGGATGCCGAGGTAGACGCGGGCACCCTGGAGCGACGCAGCGCAGTGGCCGTGGCTGAACGCATCCGGGCGGCCATCTGGCAGGAATCGAGCAAGGCCGCCGCGGAACACAAGACCGCCGGCCGCACGGCCGCCGCCTCCGGCCACAAGACCGCTCCGCAAGGCGTCACCGTGAGCGTCGGGGTGTCGGTGTACCCCACCCCGGCCGCGACGATGGACGCGCTGGTGGCGCAGGCCGACGCAGCGCTCTACCTAGCGAAGCAACGTGGCAAGGACCGTGTGGAGGTCTACACCCCCGGCTGAGTCAGCTGATGCGCTCGGCGTCGCCGAAAGCGGTGCCGGCCTGGCCTTCCCGCCAGGGGACGAACCAGCAGCCGATCTCGACGCCGGGAAGCTCGTTCTCGAGCAGCCTCCGTACGCGAAGCAGGTCCCTCTCGAGGATCTCCCGCTGGTCGAACCCCAGACCACCCAGCACCCGCTCGTACGAGATGCAGTCCTGATGGGAGATCAGGTGGATGAAGCGGGTGTTCCCGGCTTCCACGATGTTGCGGACGCAGTCCATGGCCACACGGCGCTCCATGCCCGGACGCGTGAGCACGAGCGGCCCGCCGGGGACCAGCAGGCGGTCGGCGGCCTCGGCTCGGCGACGGCTCTGGAACCGCAGCAGTGCCTCCGTGAGACGGCCATCTGAACAGGCGATGATCAGGGTATCCATGGATGGGCAAGTATGTCAGAGGCTGTTCCGGGGCGCCACACGGTAGACTAGCCGGCGCCACATGGGGCGCCGGCCCGTGCCGCGGCGCCCAAGCTGCGGCGTCGGCCCGTACGACGGCGCGCCGCTGCGGGGCACCGTCGTGAACGGCGACGCGCAAGCCGGCAGCGCCGCACGGCCCGGCCGCGCCGTCACCGTGGCGGCGCCACGCCCCGTGCGGAGGGGTGGCAGAGCGGTTGAATGCAGCGGTCTTGAAAACCGCCAGGCCCCGTTGAGGGGTCTCGTGGGTTCGAATCCCACCCCCTCCGCCAGCTACACCGCACGACATGCAAGACGCGCGCAAGATGCGGACGCGCACATCAGTACGCAGGAAGAGGTATCGGCATGGAATGCAATCAGGAACGCAACCGCGCGAAATGCACCTGCACCTACGAGCCCTGCCCTCGCAAGGGCATCTGCTGCGAATGCGTGGACTACCACCGGCGCATGCGCGACCTGCCGGGCTGCGTCTTCGACGCCCAGGGTGAGCGCACCTACGACCGCTCGTTCGAGCACTTCGCCCGGCTCGTGTCGGAAGGTCGCATCTAGCACGTGGTGGCCGCGAGGGGCCGCGCCCAGATACTGCACAGCCCCGGCGAACGGTCGCGCGGGAGCCCGCGGAGGGAGCACTCGTCTGGTCGTCACCCCGTGAGGCTGCGCGACGGCAGGAACGGTCGCCTAACCGCGTTCACAAAACGGACGCCTTTGACGATATAGGCGATAATCATGTGCGGGCGCTTGCGTCGGGGGCTTAGCAGCGTAGCAGCAGCTCGCCGCACCGCAAGCGCCCTTGCGCACCTCGCAGACCGTGCCCGGGCGGCCGCGGAGCCGGCGACCGCGGGCACGCAGCTCGCGCGCAGACCGCGCACCGGCCGCCGAGGCCCGGCGGAGCAGACAGGAGAGGACCGAGACATGAAGGCAGGTTCGGCGCTCAGGATGGCTTTGGCGGGACTGGTGGCCGGCATCGCGGTCCTCCCCGCACTCGCCGCGCCCGCGGACGCCATGATCCGCGACGTGAGCGCCGACTACCTGGCGCGCAAGGCCCAGACTATCGTCCTGGCACGGGCCACGGCGCTGCAGTCGCATCGCGCGGACGCCTCGACCGATGCCGCCGCCGGCACGTCTATAGTGACCGACGTACGCTTCCGCGTGTTCAAGGTCCTCAAGGGAGACGCGGCCGCCGCCATGACCATCACCATCCCCGGCGGCCGCGTGGGCAACGTCGGCCTCACGTGCCCGGACGCACCAAGCTTCCACAAGGGCGTCACGTACCTGGTCTACCTGAACGGCGACGGGCAGATCGTCGCCTGGCACCGCGGTCAGCCTCTCGTCACCGGCGGCCGGGTGCCGGAGCTCGGCAAGACGCTCGGCCAGATAGAGCGCCGCGTCGCCGCCCTCACCGGTCGCGAAGCGACCGAGTCCGCGCCGGCGCCGGTGAACGGCACGTCCCGGAGCGCACGCGCGGCGGTGGCCGGCGCCCCCGGCCTGCTGCTCACGCCGGCGAGCTCCTCGAGCGCCGCAGCCGCCGCAGGTGCCGCCTCGACCTCGGTCGACGCCTCCTCGAGCACCGGGCGAGCCACCCCGTACATCAGCAGCATCGACCCCGGCGCCGCCTCCGCAGGCACCGATTCGGTGGTCACGGTCTACGGCTCCGGCTTCGGCGCCGCGCAGGGTGGCTACCAGGTCTGCTTCTTCTACCAGGCCGACCAGTACGGCAACGAGACCTACATATCGGCCCCTATCGTGTCGTGGTCGGATACCGCCATCCGGTGCGTGGTCCCCACCGACATCGTCGACAACTACCCGGCCTCGGCCGGCACCGGCCCCGTGTACGTGACGGACGGCTACTACAGCTGGAGCAACGGCTATCCGTTCACCGTGACCTTCTCCTACGGCGGCCAGCAGTGGCCGCGCAACAAGTGCAAGTTCCGCGTCAACGCCGGCGCCAACACCGGCTGGCGAGACGCCATCATCAACGCCGCCGCCACCTGGAACGCACAGGGCAGCGGCTTCCGGTTCGAGTACAAGGGCGCCGCCCCGAACAACGTGAACATGGACGACTGGAACGGCTACAACGACATCGTCTGGGGATACCTCTCACAATCCACGGTCATCGCCTCCGCCTGGACCTTCGACGTGGGCAGGGCCATCGTCGAGACGGACATCGTGTTCAACACCACCTTCCTGTGGGACACCTTCGGCAGCGCCGCGGCGATGGACGTACAGACCATCGCCGCGCACGAACTGGGGCACTGGATCTGCCTGCGCGACCTCTACGGGGACGGCGACGCCGGCGACATCATGTACGGGTTCTGCACCGAGGGCATAGTCAAGCGCAACCCCACCGGCGACGATATCGCCGGTATCCGGTGGGTCTACTCGGCAGCGCGCATGGACACGCAGCGCCCCGTGCGGTCGGTGGCCCAGCGGGAGTCCGTGCGCCGCTTCCGCACTGCCAAGCTGTCCATGCTGGTCAGCGACCCCGACTACAGCTGCGGGGCCGCCAACGTGCGCCTCGTCGTGACCAACAGGTCCGGACGCACTGTGGCCCGCATCCTCGGCTGGGCCGTGCCCACCAACGAGTGGAGCTACGTCACCTGGCGGTGCAAGCTCCCCAAGGGCACCTACCGCTGGCGCGTGCAGGCCACCGACATGGCCGGCCACAAGGCGCTCAAGACGGGCTCGAACAAGCTGGTCGTGAGGTAGCGACCAGGCCGCTCAGCGCACCCCGCCGTTCGTGGTCTTGAGGATGGCGCCGCCGGCGCCCACCGCGAAGCCGGTGGCGCCCATGAAGCGGACCGAGTACAGATGCTGCCCGCAACCGGCCGCCAGCGGCCGGAAGCTGGCGCCCCAGTCGTCTGAGCGCAACACGGCGCCGCCGTCGCCGCACACCCAGACCGCGCCCTGGCCGTTCGCGCTCACCGAGCGCAGACGGCCGGCGCTGGCCACCGACGCGAGCGCCCACGTGGCGCCGCCGTCTGTAGTGCGAAGGACGAAGCCGGTGGCGACGTCGTCGTCTGACCCGAAGTCGTAGCCGGCCGCCCAGCCCACGAGCTGAGACGTGAAGCAGAGCGCCGTGACCTGGCCTACGACCGGCAGCACCGTGGGCGTCCAAGTCGCGCCGCCGTCCGTGGTGTGGAGCAGGAAGGCGTCGTCGTCGCCGTACGGGTCGCCGCCGCCGGCCCACGCCTCAGTGGCGCTCACGGCGGCCACGGCCGAGAGGTCCTGACCGACACCGCTCGCCTGGGCTCCCCAGGAGGCGCCGCCGTCGCCGGTGCGCAGCACCGTGCCTGCAGCGCCCACCGCCCAGCCGTTCTGGGCGTCGGCGAGATCGACGGCGAGGAGTGCCTGTCCGCTGCCGCTGGCCCCGGCCGCCCACGTGGCGCCGCCGTCCGTGCTACGCAGCACCGTGCCGGCGTCGCCCACAGCGACCCCGGCGGCGCCGGACAGGTCGACTGACCTCAGCGTGGCGCTCGACGTGGGCTTGCGCCACGCCCACGCGCTCCCGCCGTTCACGGTGCGCATGAGGGCGCCACCGGAACCCACCACGACGCCGTTGTTGGCGTCCGTGAACGCCGCGCCGTACAGGTCGTTGGTGGCCCCCTGCGATTCCTTGCGTGCCGATTTGGACGTGCCGCTCACATCCGCCAGCATGCCGGCGGCACCGCCGAACCATGCCGTCTTCCCCACGCTCGCGACGGCGTACATGTCCACCGAGACGCTTTCCAGCGTCTTCCAGTGCTTGCCACCGTCTGTGGTGCGCAGCAGCTTGCCTCCGGAGCCGGTCACCCAGCCCCGGCTCCTGTCTGAGAAGCGCACGGCACTCAGGTAGACCTTGACCTTGCTCTTCTGCTCTTTCCAGGTGAGACCGCCGTCCTTGCTGAAAAGGATCTCGCCCTCTTCGCCAACGGCCCAGCCGCGCTTGGCATCGACGAAGTCGACGCCGTAGAGGGCGACCAGCCGCGCCGCGCGCGCGGACGGCCCCGAGCGGGTGAAACGGTCGGCCACACGCAGTCTGCCAGCCTCGAGGCCGGCCGCACGGCTGCTGGCGCCCACGAGGCTCGCGGCACCTGTCGCGCTCGCGGCACCCGCTGCATTCGTGGCGCCGGCGACGCCCGGCGCACTCGCGCCGGCCACAGCTCCCCCCGTGGGCGCCGCGCGTGAATCCTCCGTCTCGGTACCGCCCTGGGGCCGGCGCAGATCCCAGTGCCGGCCCCCGTCTATGGTGGACAGGATGACGCCCTTGTCGCCCACGGCCCAGAGATGCGTCTTGTCAAGGCACGTGACCGCGTACAGCGTCTCGCCGGTGGTGGCATGCTGCGACGCCCAGTGCTTGCCGCCGTCTCGCGTGCGGTAGATGACGCCGTCGCCCACGACCCAGCCGACCTTGGCATTGAAGAACGCGCAGCCGAAGAGGGGCACCGTGGTCGGCGTGGACCGCTTCGACCACGTCTTGCCCCCGTTCGTGCTGCGCAGCACCACGCCGAGGTCGCCGACGGCGTACACGACCTTGCTGGTCGCCATGTCGACGGCGAACAGCGTCGAGGTGAGGCCCGTGCGGCGGACGGTCCAGCTCTTGCCGCCGTTGCTCGTGTTCAGCACCGTGCCGGCGTCGCCGACGGCCACGCCGTTACGCGCGTTCGCGAAGTCCACGGCGCCTATGGCGTTGCCCTGCGGCGTGCGGTTCATCCACAGCCACGAGCCGTTGCCGGTGGAGACCGCGCGCCCGGCCCCGGACGCTCCGTCCGCCGACGCCGTCGGCGTCGTCGTGCTGCCCCCCGCGGTGTCTATACCGGCGGCGAAATCGGCGTTGCCGGCCAGCCGCCAGTTGCCGCCGTTGTCGTCGCTCATGAGCACCGAGCGGTGCAGGTAGTAGCCCGGCCGCGGGCCGACGCGGCCGCGCAAGCGCCACATGCGCACGAGGGCGCGCTGGCGCACGGAGTCGGCGCCGGTCATGCTGCTGGAGGAAACGAACAGGCGGCCGCCATGGTCTATCGCCAGCTTGTGGTAGTAGATGGCGTACTTGATGGCGGCCGGCACCACGAGCACCTTGGCCGCCTCCCAGTCTGTCGTCGCCGGCACCTGGCCGACCGGCGTGGCCGGCCGCCGCTGGTAGGCCAGCGCCATGTATGCCTGCCCGTTGAAGTAGGGGTCAACGCCCTTGCGGTACTGACGGAAGACGATGTGGAGGGCATTGTCGGGGCCGCAGACCAGGGAGAGATACGTCTGGCGGCCCGAGCCATCGGCGTCTGTCTTGCTGTCGACGTATCCGGCCGACAGCACGTCGACCGGCGTGCTCCAGCCTCCGGCCACGGTGTCCGGCACCAGCGACATGGTGTGCCGGAACGGCGTGTGATGCGCGCCGAACAGCACGTGCAGATAGCCGTTGCCGTCCACGCAGATGCCCGAGGTGGCGTGCACGTCGTTCTTGACCGAGGAGTAGCCCAGCGCGATCGGCGCGCTCACCGTGCCCGTAGCCGGGTCGTACGTGGCAATCAAAATGGGACTACCGGGTGCCGACTTGGACGTGGTGATCTCGCCCCACACGAAATGAGTCAGGTAGCGGCCGGCGGCGGCCGAGTAGTGCGTGACCGCGAACGAGGCCCCGCCGCTGTGCTGCGAGAAGCCGAAGCAGTTCCTGGAGACCTGGACCGGCGCCGGCACCACGAGCTGGTCGCCGTTCCAGTACGGCTGCACGACCTTGAAGTTGTAGTAGTTGGCCTGGGAGCCCGAGTAGGCGGCCCGCTTCTGGTAGAAGCCCAGGAACGGCGGGCCGGGCATCTCGTTGTGCCCTACGTAGTACTCTCCGCTCACGTCGCCGGACGGCAGTTCCACGGCCTGCCAGCTTGCGCAGTCGTCGCGCGACGCGAGCAGCACGTTCTTCAGCGTGCCGCCCGTAAGCTCGACCGTGACGACCGTGTAGGCCCGGCCGGACGTATCGAACGCGATGCGGTCGTACGACCAGCCGGCGCCGTAGTAGGTCGCCTTGAAGGTGGGATACGCGGCGCGCAGGGCCGCCAGCATGGAGCGCCGCGACCAGGTACCGTCATCTGCCGTGATGTGCACGAACGACGTGCGATGCAGGTCCGCCGTGCGGCTGCGGATGTGGGCGCGGTCCGAGTTGTCGAACGACGGCACGTTGCGCGTGTATACGGGGTCGTAGCCGAACTGGTCGAACAGGTCGGTGGCCTGGAGCAGGAGCAATGGCGCCGTCGGTGGGTCGTAGGCGGTCGCGCCGCCGATCATGCCAGCAGGCGCCAGAGCGGCCGCCAGAAGGAGTGCGGCCGCCGCCAGGAACGTGGCGGCCGTGACCCGGCCGACCGGAAGCGCGGCGTCGCCTGCCTGCCTCCGCGCCGCGCCGGCTGCCCGCCACCGCGCCGCGCCTGCCGTACCCCTGCTGTTCACCGTACGTGACATACTTCGGCTCCGTGTGGGTCGTCGTGCATCTGTACTCGGGCCTGGCGCTGGGCGCCGCGATACCCGCTCCCTACTGGGCGCTGGTGATCATCGTGATCGTCGCCCACGTGCTCCTCGACTTGGTGCCTCACTGGGACTATACACGGACGTCTCATCCACTGGCGTTCGGCTCGCTCGACTTCGCCGCGAGCCTCCTCACAGTCCTGGCGGGGTACTTCGCGTTCCATGCCTCAATAGGCCTGCTGGTACTGGGTTCGCTCTCAGCAGCGCCGGACCTTGATGTGCTATACAACGCCGCCCGCCACCGGGAAGGGCAGTACTGGTTCCCCAGCCACCGGAAGGGGTTCCCGCACGGAAGCTGCGCGCCACTGCCCGGCATCCTGGTGCAGGCCGTGGTCGTGGCGGCGTGCTGTGTGACCCTGGCGTTAGTGTAGAGGAGGCAGCCGCCGTCCGCGCGGTCTCGCGCTCGGGTGTACGGCGTGGTCTCGCGCTCGTGTGTGCGGCGCAGTCTCGGGCTCGGTTGTGCAGAGCCCAGCGCCGCCCGGCGCCCGGCGCCACCCAGCGCCCGCCGTCGCGCCCGTCAGTCGATCTTCTTGAGCCGCGCGCGGAACACCTTGATGTCCGAGTACTGCCAGTCGCCGTGGGCGATCTTGCGTCCCAGCAGGTCCTTGTAGAACTTGCTCTGCGTGGCCATGGCGTGCCCAATGACGCGCGAGGTGGGGATGCTGTACTTCTTCTGCAGCCAGCGCACCAGGCGCAGACCGGCGGTGACCTGCGCCTTGCGCGCCAGGATCTGCTTGTCCGCCCAGCTCGAGCTGCTGCCGGCCTCCTGCACGAACTCGATGCCTATGGCCACGTGGTTGAGGCCGTACGTGTGCCGGCTGCGCAGGCTTGTGCCCACGAGCTGGTAGATGGTGCCGTCCTTGTCGATGATGAAGTGCGCCGCCGGACCGGGCAGCTCGTGGAACTCGGGGTCCGGCGCGTCGTTGGCGAAGTAGTTCCAGGTGCTCTTCCAGTTGCCGCCGGCCGTGAAGTGCAGCACCACCAGCTTGGGCTTGAGCTTGTAGCTCCTGTCGCCGTAGTGGCGCTTGCAGTAGGCCGCCATCTCGGCCTTGCGCTTGGCGCCAAAGGGGACCGGCTTCCAGACGATCTCGGGCTTGGTGACCGTGCGCGCGGTCTGGGTGGTCTGCGCGGCCGTCACGGCCGCGGCCGCGGTCCGCGCGTCGGCGCCCGCGGTCCGCACGTCGGCGCCCGCGGTCCGCGCGTCGACACTCACGCGGCTGTCTGCAACGGCCGCCTGCGCTCTGGCCACGTCAGTCTTGAGCGCAGAGCCCGCCCCATCGTCCACGACCGCGAGCCCAGCCGCCGTGGCCGCCGCGAGCAGCAGCCCGCCGCCCAGGGCGACGGCGCCGCGGCGCAGCCAGCCGGCGCCACGCCAGTCCCTCTGTGTTCCGGCAGAACGCATCGAAGGCCATTCTAGCCTGTGGTAGGGTACGATGCTCCGGTCGCCCCCTTGGGCGCCAGCTTCAGCGCGGAGACGTGGCCGAGAGGCTGAAGGCAGCCGCCTGCTAAGCGGTTAACGGGTGTGAAACTCGTTCCCGGGTTCGAATCCCGGCGTCTCCGCCAGTCCCCTTCCCTCGTCCCTCACCCACCGCGTGAACCGGTGATCGCCGCGACCCGAGCGGTTTTCCGCACAGGCAATCCTGACGTATACTCACGGCCCCTGTGCGCTCGTAGCTCAGTTGGATAGAGCGTCGGTCTACGAAACCGAAGGTCGCAGGTTCGAATCCTGCCGGGCGCACCACTCACTTGCAGGCAGAGAGCCCTCTCGCTACTTCGCAAGCCCGAGGTTATTCGTCTTCGAGTCGCTCCTGAGTCGCTCCCGACCTGTGGACGCCACCTTCGCCAGCGCCCACACCCGGGAGTACGAGCCCACTGCCAAGGGGGCTGCCTCGTGCGCTCTAGTCGCTCAGGCGGCCGCCGCAATCCGGACAGAAGCGGCAGTCGGAATGTTTCAGCGGAGCGCCACAGTGGCGGCAGAAGTGCGCCCGCGGCGCGTTGGCGGACGCGGGCGGAGCGACCTCCGCTGTGTCGCCCGCGGGCAAGACCGCCGCGGCGTCCACGGTGGCGCTCGCCGTTGTCGTCGCCTTCACCGGGGTATTCTCCGCCGCGGCATCTGGCGTTGCGGTCGCCGTCACTTCCGTCGCACCGGCCCCTGCCCACGCCGCGACCGGACCGCGACGCGCGGCCGTCACGGCGACCGCCCCCACGACCAGCGCCGCCGCTGCCAGCACCGCGAACAACACGATGAACACGGTCTGGTTCCTCTGCAGGATGTTGCCTCGCGCAGGGGCAACGTATGCCAAGTCATAGAGCAGTGCTTCATCGGCCTTGCTCCAGCGCACATTGGTGGCGCCGGCCGGCAGCTTCACCCGGGTGGTCGTCTTGAACTCCAGATCCTGCCATAGCGTGTAGTCGCTGTTGACCGTGCTCTCTTCCTGGAAGACCCGCTGGCCCTCGGCCGCGAAATCCGGCTTCTGCCCGAAGCCGTAGACGGTCCAATGATCTCCCATGTTGTACGCGCGCCCCCGCTGGCCGAACGTCAGTGTCACGGTGGCGTTCTGACGGTCGAGATCGGCCCTGAAGTCCTGGATCTCGTCGACGGCGGCTCGCGCCTTGTAGCGTCTGCTTAATAGAAAGGGGTACTTCTCGAAGTCGAACCCGTTGGTGTTGAAAAACTCCGCGTCGTACTTGAGCACGTCCTTGTACTGGGCGTCCCCTTCGGCGTCCAGCGTGATCGTGAACTCCTCCTCCACATCGTATGAGTGGGGCGACACCTCGTTAGCCCACGCAGCCGCCGCCGGCAGCAGGCCGGCGAGCAGGAGGCATGCGGCCAGCGTGCCCCAGCACCCGAGGAGACGCCCCGCCGTGGCCGAGACCCTCACCATGACGGCACCATCCCGTCCGCCCAGGCCTCCTCGACGTCGATGAACATGTAGGTACCCTCGGGCATCTGCTCCTCGTACGTCTGATACGCCAGGTCTAGCGCATCCTGCAGCGTGGCCGTGCTCCCCACCAGCGTCTCCTCCACGGGAATGATGTCGCCTGACTCGGGCAGCTCGATGGCGAACTGGCAGTGTCCCTGGGAGAGCAGCAGGTAGGTCTTGACGCCCACAGCCTCGAGCATCGCCGCGAACAGACAGGACAGATCGACGCAGTTGCCGCCCTCGTTCGCTATGGTCTCGCTCGGGAACTGGATGTGCTGCGCGAACTCGCGCGACCAGAAGGTGACCGGCTCGCTCACGTACTCGAAGGGCCAGTCGCGCAGCGTGTAGTAGATGCGGCTGAGCGCCTCCATGGCGCCGTCGTCTGAGCTGGTGGCGAATCCGCCGGCGATGCTCTTGGCCAGCTTCTGGACCGAGGGGTCGCGGGAGGTCACGAACGCCGCCAGCATCTCCGCGTTGTCGCGTGTGTCCTCGAACGTGAGGCACTCCGCATCCGGCAGATAGGTGTGGATGAAGTCATTGTGCCCGAGGAAGCTGAACTTCTCCGAAGTCTCTCGCGGATGCTGCAGCCCGTCGTACTCGTAGCTCACAATGACCTCGGCTGGCGTCTTGCTGGCGATCGCCGCCATCGTCTCCGGGTCAAAAGACGGCCAGCAGTAGTCCCGAACGGTCTCGCCGGGCACGATGAGCGGATAGTCCTCGACGGAGGTGGTCGCGCAGTAGCCCGGTATCTCGTAGGTGATCTGGAGGTTCTCCACCGGCACGTCGCCGGTGTTGGTGATGGTGGTCCGCGCCAGCCAGCGACCGCCGTACTGGCCGGCGTACGCCTTGTAGACGGCCGTCATGATCTCCGGAACCACATAGACGTTCACGCTCAGTTTGGCGTCAGCGGGGTCGAGTTCGGGCGGACCCACGACAGAGAGGGCGAGCCCGATCAGCGACCCGGCGAAGACGACGGCCGCTGCCCCCACGACGATCCAGGTGCGCATTCGCACAAGAGCCCCCCACACGCGCCGGCCATTCCCGCTTTTCGTACACCAGCGGGTCCCCCAGGTCAATACGGCCGTGTGGGCGCGCTGCGGGCATCGACTCGCGGAACGCGGAGGAGCGACCGCGTGTCAGCCTTGCCGCAGCGGCTCGATCGTGTGCGGCTCCGTCGTGTACGGCTCCATGGCGCGCGGCTCCATCGCGGCGAGGATGTCTCTCATCTGGCGGAGCTGGTCGTCGCTGAGGCGGTCGAGCAGCTCGCGGCTCTTGGCCAGCACGATCCTGCCCAGATCGTCGATCAGCGCCAGCCCCCGGCCCGTTACCGAGAGCAGGCGTATGCGCCGGTCGCGCGGGTCTTCGTGGCGCTCGATCAGATCCCGGTCGACAAGCCGCTGGATGATGCCGGTGGCCACGTTCGGCCTTATGTCCAGCGCCTCCCCGACCTTGCCGATCGAGGTGCCCCCGTGGACCAGGATGAACGCGAACACGCGGAGCTGCTGCAGCGTGAGATCGTAGTCGAGCAGCGACGAGGTCTCCTCCGGCAGCCCCGAGGCGAGCATGCGGATCTCGAGAACGCCGATCTCGTCCAGCAGCTGGTCCCGCTCGCTCATCACCCGGGCACCCGGTCCGGATACTCCCGCGACGTCCTCACCAGACCTCCGTGGCATTTTGCTTCGCGCCCAGCGAATAGTACACTGGTCGTGATATATATGCTTGCCTAGGGGCCCCCTGGTCGGCAAGAGGGCCCCAACTCATGTTCGCAGTCCCCGGCAAGGATACTGCCTGACTGCGGCATGCCGCAGGGTGGAGCGGGACGGCCAAGCGGACCGCCGCAAAGCAAGACGCGGCCGAGCCGCAAGGAGAAGCGCACGTGAGGATCGCCGGATTCGTGGGACAGCTCGTCGAGCGTCACGCAGTGGCCATACTGGTCGTCGTGCTGGTCCTCTCGGCGCTGGCCGCGTGGAGCGCCATGGGGACGTCCATCGTCACCACCCAGGACGCCTTCCTCTCGACGGACAGCGAGGCGTTCCAGGGCTATCGCGCCTACGCCAAGGCTTTCGGCGGAGACTCGATGCTGGTGCTCATCCCGGGCACGCCCGCGGAGCTCGCGAACGCCAAGACGCTTCGCGGGCTCAGGGATCTGGAAGCGACGCTCGATGCCGATGCGAGGATCCAGTCGGTGGTGAGCCCGCTCACCTTGCTCAAGGCGGCCGGCATAGTGGGCGACATCGATCTAAGCACGGCCGGCGCAGCCCTCCAGGCGGCGCTCGCGGCCGAATCCCTGCGCACCCAGCTGGAGCGGTTCTTCCGCAACAACCACGTCATCGTCGCCGTCCGCCTGGAGGGCGATCTCGACAGCGACGAACAGACCGAGGCGGCCAGCTTCATCCAGAAGACTGTGGCCGCCGGCCCGTTCGCTCCCGATGCGATCGTGGCCGGCACCCCCCGGCTCATCGCGGACGTCGAGTCGGCCATCTTCTCGGGCCTCGCCCGTACCGGCGCGATCGCCGTGGTACTCATGGTGCTCGTCCTGTTCCTCGCCTTCCCCGCCCGCTGGCGCCTTCTGTCACTGCCCGTGGTGCTGGTCGGCGTGCTGTGGACCTTCGGCGTGGCGGCCGCTCTCGACGTACCGCTCACGCTGATCACCCTGGCCGGGCTTCCCATACTCATCGGCCTGGGGGTCGACTTCGCCATCCAGTTCCACAACCGCTACGAGGAGCAGATGCGCCGTGGCGAGAAGCCGGCGGTCGCCCTGATCGACGCCATCTCCCACATCGCACCGACGGTGGGAGTGGCCGTCGCCGTCATGGTGCTCGGCTTCGTGACCCTGCTTCTTTCGGCCGTCCCCGGGGTGCAGGACTTCGGGATCCTGCTGGCGATCGGGGCCGTGGTGCTCTACCTGGTGGCGGTCTTCGTTCTCAACTCCTTTCTCTATCGCTTCGACCGGCAGCCCCGGGCGGCGCTCGCCGACAGCGCCATGGCCGGCGCGGGCCGAGGGTTCCGCGCCCGCGCCCGCGGGCTCCTGGCCAGGGACTGGCTCTTTCTGGGCACTGCTCTTCCCGTTCTTGCACGCTGGTCCCGGCGTCACGCCGCATGGGTGGTGGCGGCGGCCCTGCTCCTGGCCGCCCTGGGCCTCGTCGCCGACCGGGACCTCACGGTCCAGACCGACATCCAGAAGCTCATCCCCACCGACACGCCCGGCGTCGTGGCCCTGAACAAGGCGCGGGACGTGGTAGGCGGCAGCACCGAGCTGCCCTTCCTCATCAAGGCCCCTGATGTCACCGCGCCTTCCTTCACGCGCTGGATGGCCACCTTCCAGGAGCAGGCCGTCATGTCCCATCCGGAGATCGCCGGCGTGTCGAGCCTGACCACCTCCCTGGGTATGAAGGCGGGCGATCAGCCCCCGTCGCGCAAGATAGTGGCCGCCGCCCTCGACAAGCTGCCAACGGAGATCCGCGACGGCCTGGTCACGGCGGACAGGACCGGCGCCTCCGTCACCTTCACTATGAGCGACATGGAGACGGCGACCCTGAACAAGCTCATCGATGATCTCCTGGCCAGAGCGGATCCGCCCCCCGGGGTGACTCTCACGTCCGGTGGCCTTACCACCCTGACCGCCCGCACCGTCGAGGCCTTCACCAGGAATCGGGGGCTCGTCACGGGGATCGGGATCGCGGTGGTGCTGATCGGGCTTCTCCTCATCTACCGGGACTGGCGCCGGGCACTCATCGCCGTCGTCCCCATAGCACTCGTGACCGGCTGGTCGTCCGGCCTCATGTGGGTCGTCGGCATAGACCTGAACCCTCTCACGGCTGTGCTCGGCGCCCTTGTTATCGCGATCGGCACGGAGTTCACGGTCTTGCTCATGAGCCGGTACTGGGAGGAGCGGGCGAAGGGCATCGTCCACGACCTTGCCATGGAGGAGGCCGTGACCAAGGTCGGCCGGGCCATAACGGCCTCCGCGCTGACCGTTGCGGCCGGATTCGGCGCCCTCATCTCGTCGGACTTCCCCGCCCTCCGTGACTTCGGGGTGGTGATCGTGGTGGACGTGGTCTTCGCCCTCATCGCGACGGTGACGGTAGTGCCTGCGCTCGCGCACTGGCTGGATCGGGGCGAGGCTCGCCTGGACGTGGCTACCGCAGGCGAGCCTTCTCAGACTTGATCCCGATCGCTGCTTCGCAGCCTGTTTCCCATCATCGTACTCAAGGGACCTACGACATCGGCCGATAGGCACCGCGACACACACGTCCGAGCGGGAGCCTCATGCCGGAGAGGACCGTCTACCTCATCGACGAGCTGCGACTCGACGGCGACCGCGTAGCGTGCCGCTACGCGGTCGCTTTCGTGACCTCTGCTCCGGATCTGGAGGAGTGGCACGCCATCGTCTATGACCCCGCCGATCCATGCCTCGCCGACACCTCGCACACGTTCCGCTTCTTCGCGAAATCCCGTGACGGCGCGCGACTCGAAGGCCACGTGACACATGGTCAGGCGGAGACATCGGTCGGCGCCGAGTACCTCGCCGGCGTCGGCCCGCTCGTCGTGAGGGGCCAGGGCAGCAGGCCGGTGATTCTGGGTCCGGCGGACAAGGTATCCAAGAGGCATATCTCGTGGGTCGCAGACGGAGCCGGGCGGCTCCGCCCCGCACACCGCGCGGACGACGCGGCGGAATGGGCCACCGGGCAGACCCTGGCCGCCATCAAGATGAGCACCATGGGACGCCCTGCCACGCGCATAGGCCTCGCAGTGCTGTGTGCCCTGGCGTTGTGGGGAGGTGTTGCGGCGGCTCTCGGCGTCTGGCGCATCGTACGAGACGACGAACCGTCGCCGCCCTGGGTGACCAGCGTGAGCTCCACCGCCAGCCCCACGGCCTCAGTCTGTGTCGCCGCGACCAGCGTCTCTCTCAACGGACGCAGGGTATCGCTCCGGGCGGGTCTCATGATCCGCGAGCGATCCCCGGCCTCCGGTCTGCGATGGACCTTCGTCCTGTTCGAGCCCGTCCTCGCCGCCGGTCAGTCGCTCGAAGGTCGCCTCGACGTGCGTGTAAAGGGTGCGGACGGGCGGACGTACAAAGGTCCGGCGTGGGTCGATCACGCCACGCCGGACCTGGACTACGTCCGCCTCACCGCCAACAGACCTTGAACTTGGTGGCCGTCCAGGCACTCGCCCCAGCCGAGTTCTTCGCCCGCACCTTCCAGGTGAGCTGGACTCCCCGCGGAAGCTTCTTCAGCGACTTGACTGAGGTGACCTTGATGCCCGTCTTGCCGAACAGCAGCTTGCTGCCCTTGTACACACGCAGCTGGTAGGAGGTGGCTCCCGTCACGGCCCTCCACTTGAACGTGGGCCTCAGAGAGGTGATAAGGCCCTTCGGCGACCTCGCTATGGGCTTCAGCGGCTTCGTGGCACGGCCGTACAGGATGTTGTGCGCCGACCACTGCGCGCTGGTGATGCGGTACTTGTGCCAGCCGGTCGTCCAGAGCGTGCCGTCTCCCACACCCTTGTAGGCGAACGTCGCGGTGGTGGATGTCGTCAGTATCTTGGTGACGTCGATGTAGCCCTGGACGTCGGCCGGGTCGCCTATCCCCATCTTGGTGAGCATCTCCGGGGGGAAGACGCCGTCGAAGGTGGCCGACACTCCGGCGGCTCCATTGGCCCTGATGCCGGCCATGGTGCCCATGGAGACACTCGGTGGATCGATATCCACCCAGTGCATGTTGGTGGCGAACACGCTGCCCAGGTAGTCGTCCACACTCATGACGCTCGAGCAGTCGGCTACGAAGCCGAAGGCGCCGCCCGTGGTCGCGCCGCTGGCGGATCGCACCGGCTTCACGATGCTTGCCTTGACGATGAAGTACGACGCCTCCGTGAGCGTCTTGCCCGGTTCCGGCTCCACGGTTATCTCGGCGTCGGGGTCGCAGACCACGGCGAAGTAGTCGATCCGCTGGCCGGCGCTCTTGGTGAACTTGAGCTTGAGTCGCGTGCCGGCGTCGATGTCCTTGCCGGCCAGGTCGGTCTGGGCCATCGTCGGAGGCGACATGGTCGTGGGCTGTGCGTTGACGAAGCCGAAGACGTAAATCCTCTGGGCTTCCTGCCAGATGCCCATGCCGTAGGCCTTGTTCGCGCCGGCGGTCATGCCGACGCCCACGACGGGCGTGGTCTCGAACGCGGTGTTCGCGGCCGGACTGGTCGGCGTGGCGCCGTACCTGGATTCGGCGACCGACCAGCTGATGGGATCGGCGGCCAGCGCCGCCGCCGGCAGCAGAGCGAGCACGGCCGCGACCAGAAGGAGAAGGACGGGCACGGCGGCCCATCGCGTCGTGCCGTGGCCTGGGCCATGTCCGGCGCCGTGGCCCGGCTCGTGCCCCTCGCCGTGTCCGGCGCCGTGCTCCGCACCACGCCCCGCGCCGCGCGATGTGCCGCCCCTAGGCAGTACGGGCTTGCGCACGATGGGCTTCCGTCGGGAAGGTCTCTGTCGGTCCGGACTCATGGCGCATCCCCCTTCTGGGTCGAGCGGCGGTCCACAGGCTCGTTCTGCCCGCCTCCGGAGCAGCGCACACACTGCCGCCGATCGCCTTGCCATCACGGACGGCCCGCCGTGGGGTAGAGTTGTGATGCCAGGAGACGATGCCGTGAGCGAGCTGCGCTTCCCCCGCCACCAGTACTTCATGAGACTCGCGCTGCGCGAGGCCGAGCGAGCGGCCACGCACGATGACGTGCCGGTAGGCGCCGTCATCGTGCGCGAGGGCGAGGCGCTGGCGGCGGCCGGCAACGAGCGCGAGCTACGCCGCAGCCCGTCGGCCCACGCCGAGATGCTGGCGATCGAGGAGGCGGCCCGTCGCCTGGGCGGCTGGCGCCTCCTCGACACCGTCATCTACGTCACCGTGGAGCCCTGCCCGATGTGCGCCGGCGCCATCGTGCAGGCGCGCATCCCTCACCTGGTCTTCGGCGCGCCGGACGACAAGGCCGGCGCCGCCGGCACGCTCTACAACATCGTCCAGGACCCGCGCCTCAACCACAACGTGGAGGTCACGGCCGGCGTCCTGGAAGAGGAGTCGCTCGCCCTGCTGCGCGAGTTCTTCGGCCGCCGCCGCTGACACCCGCCGCGCCTTGCCCGGCACCGGGCATCGCTTGCGCACGACCGGCGGATTCTGCGAGACTAGGCTGCCGGTGTCCGCGCAGACGGTCCGGCAGTCCGTCGCAGTGGAAAGGGGGTCTGCGCGTGAATGAACTGTGCGCGTTCCCGGGCGTCACGCGCCGGGAGTTCCTCAAGACCTGTGGCGCCCTGGGCGTACTGATCGGCGCCGGCCGGCTCGCTGCTCCCCAGGTCGCCGAGGCCCTCGAGCGCCTCGCGCGCCGGCCCTCTGTCATCTGGTCGCAGTTCCAGGAGTGTACCGGCTGTTCGGTCAACCTGCTGCAGAGCCGGCACCCCACGCCGGCCCAGCTCATCCTCAAGACCATCTCGCTGGACTACCAGGATGCCGTGATGGCCGCGTCCGGCAGGCAGGCCGAGGAGCTCTTCGACGAAGCCCTCGAGAAGGGTGGCTTCTACTACGTCTGCGAGGGCGCCATCGCCGCCGGCATGCCCCACGCCATGATGGTCGGCGGCAAGCCCTCTACCGAGATCGTCAAGGCGGCCTACCCGCGCGCCAAGGCCACCATCGCCATAGGCTCCTGTGCCTCGTTCGGCAACATCCAGGCCGCCGACCCCAACACCACCGGCGCCAAGGGCGTCAGGGACTACCTGCGTAGCGACGGCGGCTTCCCTGACGCCACGGTGGTGAACATCTCGCGCTGCCCCGGCAACGCCGACGACATGCTGGCCGCCCTCACTTACATCCTCGTGCACAAGAAGGTCCCGGAGCTCGACACGATCGGGCGACCCAAGTTCCTCTATGGCGACCTCATCCACGACAAGTGCGAGCGGCGCGAGCATTTCGACGCCGGCGAGTTCGTCCATGCCTTCGGCGACGAAGGGACCCGCAAGGGCTGGTGCTGGGCGATGATGGGCTGCCGCGGGCCGGTGGCCTACGCTCCGTGCGCCACCCGCAAATGGAACGGCGAATTGAGCTGGTGCATCGAGAGCGGCCCCTGCATCGGTTGCTCGGAGCCGGGCTTCTGGGACCAGTTCACGCCGTTCTACGACCGCTCACCGGCCGTGGACATCCCCGGTGGCTGGCGCCCCAGCACCATCGCCGCCGCCGTGGGCGGCCTGGCCGCGGCCGGCATAGCCGTTCACGCCGTCGGCCAGACGCTCACCCATCGCATGGGTCACGGCGCCATCATGGAGCCGGAGCCGGAAGGGACCGTCGCGGCGGAGGAGCCGGGCACGGCGCCGGCGGAGGAGCCGCACGAGACCGCCGGAGGCCCATCCGGCCCTTCGGAAACGGGAGATGACTGATGGCCGGCAAGAAGATCGTTATCGACCCCGTGACGCGCATCGAAGGCCACCTGCGCATCACCTGCGTAGTGGAAGACGGCAAGGTCACAGACGCCTGGAACACAGCGACGCTCTTCCGCGGCTTCGAGATCTTCATGAAGGACCGCGACCCGCGGGACATCTGGCACTTCGCCATGCGCATCTGCGGTGTCTGCCCCACCCCCCACGGCTGGAACGGGGTCCGCGCCGCCGAGATGGCCATGGGCGTGGACCGCATGGACGACGCCACCCGGCTGGTGCGCAACATGATGGAGGCCAGCCAGATCGCCTACGACCACATCCTCTGGTTCTACGTGCTCAACGCGTTCGACTACGTCAACGTGCCGAACGCGCTGAACGCCAAGCCGAAGACGCCGGCGCTCAAGGCCGTGCAGGACCAGGTGCGTGCCGTCGTCGAATCCGGCCAGCTGGGTCCGTTCGCCGGCCAGTACTGGGACCATCCCGGCTACAAGCTGCCGGCCGAGCTGGACCTCGAGCTCACGGCCCACTACCTGCAGAGCATCGAGGCCCAGCAGGTGGCCAACGACGCCGGCGGCGTGATCATGGGCGGCAAGTACCCCATGATCATGAACTACGCCACCGGCGGCGTGACGCAGCTGCCCACGAAGGAGCAGATCGCCTTCTACAAGACGAACATGTCCAGGACCAGGCGATTCATAGACGGCGTCCTGGTCCCCGACCTTCTGGCCATCGCTCCCTACTACTTGGACCTGGCCGCCAGCGGCCGCGGTCACGGCAACTACCTCACCTGGGGCGTGCTGGACGAGCAGAGCCAGGACCCGTACGACCGCCTCTTCCCGCGTGGGGCCATCCTCGCTAGCGACTGGACCACCACCCTGGGCTCAGGCACCACCCCCCAGCTCACCGTGCGCGACGCCGACCCGGACCAGACCCGCATCTACACGAAGCATTCGTGGTTCTCGGATGCCACCGGGCGCGGGCGGCATCCGCTCGAAGCCGGCGGCCAGGACGACATCAAGTTCACCGAGATGCCGCCCATGGAAGGCGACGCCCTGCCCAACGGCAAGTACGACTGGACGCAGGCCGTGCGCTACGGCGACGACGCGCTGCCCATGGAAGTGGGGCCGCTGGCGCAGATGCTCGTCGCCTACGCCTCGGGGCGCTCAGAGGCCAAGGCTTTGGTCGACGCCACCCTCAAGGCCATAGGCCACCCGGGCCGGGTCGAACTGCTCATGAGCGACCTCGGCCGAATCGCCGCCCGCGTGCTCAAGGCCAAGATCAACATAGACAACGCCATCCGCTGGGCGGAGGAACTGGAAGAGCTCATCGCCGCCGGCAAGACCGCCGTCAACAGCATGCCCGAGGTGCCGGAGACCGGCGAGGGCAAGGGCGGCTGGGACGCGCCTCGCGGCGCCCTCTGTCACTGGGTGCGCCTCAAGGACCACAAGGTGGAGTCGTTCGCGGCCGTGCCGGCCTCCAACTGGAACTGTTCGCCGCGCGACGACAAGGGCGTGCGCGGCCCCATCGAGGAGTGCCTTGTCGGCACGCCGGTGGAAGACGTGGAGAAGCCCCTGGAGATCTTACGGGTGGTCCACACCTTCGACCCCTGAATGGGGTGTGCGGTTCACGTGATTGAACCAACGAGCAACAGAATCCTCGAGTTCCGGGTCAAGTGAGGCGGCCATGACGAAGTACACCTCACGAGCCGAGCATCCCACCATCGCCATCGTCACCCACTGGGTGCACCTGGTCACGCTGGTGATGCTGACGTTCACCGGGTTCTGGATCCACTACCCGTTCTTCGACGCGCCGTTCGCGGTGATGCGTCACATCCACCTGGTGGCGGCGCTCCTCTTCTCCATCGCCTTCATAGTGCGCGTCGTCTGGGCGCTTGTCGGCAGAGGGGCTGCCGCGCCCGGCACCGAGGAGAAGGTGCGCGACGCGCGCTGGTTCCTGCCGGAGAAGGGCGACGTCCATACCACCATCGAGACGCTCAAGTACTACCTGTTCCTGCGCAAGACGCACCCGCGCACGAACAAGTACAACCCCATGCAGAAGGCCGCCTACCTGATGCTGGTCCCGACCTTCCTGGCGATCCTTATCACCGGCCTGCAGCTGTGGCAGGGCACGGCCGGGTTCTTCGAGCCGCTCACGTACTGGATGGGCGGGCCCCTGATCGTGCGTACCATCCACTACGGCTGCATGTGGATGTTCCTGCTCATCGGCGCCATCCACGTGTACCTGGCGCTGGCCGAGACCATCTTCGAGCTGCCGATGATGTTCCTGGGCAAGGCGCGCGAGATCCGTCACGGGCCCAAGCAGAAGGACGTGGCCGAGCCCACCGAGTCGGAATGAGCTTGCGGGGGAAGCAGGCGGGCCGGCGCACGCGATGACCGGGCCGTCCGTAGCGATCATCGGCGTGGGGAACACGCTGATGGCGGACGACGGCGTTGGTCCGGCCGCCGTGCGTCTCCTGATGGGGCGGGCGGGGCAGAAGCAGGACGGCGCGCCGTCCGGCGCCTGCCCCGCGCCTCAGCTCATCGTCCAGACGGAGATCGACCCCGGTATCGAGGCCGTGCTCGGCGAGGTGGCCGGCATGGCACTTCTGCCGTACTTCCGCGAGCGCTTCGGGATCGTAGTCATCGACGGGATCGATGCCGGAGCCGAACCGGGCGCCGTCTTCCGCTTCGGCCCCGACGAAGCCGGCGTCACCCAGCTGCGCTCGAACAGCCTGCACGGCCTGGGCGTCGGCCACCTCGTCGCCAACGCCCGCATGATGGGCGCCGCGCCCGAAGTGAGCATCGTCGCCGTACAGGTGCAGGACGTGCGCCCGCTGCCGGAGCAGCTCTCGGCGCCGGTGGCGGCGACCGTCCCGGCCGCCGCCGACCTGGCGCTCACCGAGGCCCGCCGGCTGCTCGCCCTCAGCGACCACCGCGACTGAGGCGAATGCGGCAACCACGCCGCGCGACCCCGCCGCCAGGCGACCCCCGTCACCGCGCCATCACGCCGCGCGACCCGCCGCCACGCCGCCCCGGTCTGAGCGCGACGAGCCGTGCGGTATACTCCTCGCTCGCCGAGACCAGCGCGGAGAGGTGGCTGAGCTGGCTGAAAGCGGCGGTCTCGAAAACCGTTAGGCGCCTACCCGGTGCCTCGGGGGTTCGAATCCCCCCCTCTCCGCCATTCGCAGGCCTCGTCTCTCAGCAGGTGCCCAGTTGGAGCACCGTGCCTCTTCGGACACTCTGTTCTTCGTGTGCTCTGCTACGGACTTGACAGTCTTGCTGCCGTCGCCGCCAGGGGGTCCGTCAGGATCATCCAGCCTGTCTGGTTCATCTGGGGCCCCATCGCCATCGTCACCTGTCTCGACCTGTATGAACCGTACTGGTCACCTACGAGTGGTCAACGCTCGTGCTGTCCTGGTTCACTGCGTGTTGCCTCGGCAGGCACCTCGATCGAGGACAAACTATTGACATATCATCGTACTTATCGCTACGCTGGCCATACCATTGTGGGGAAGAGGAGGTCTGCGATGAGAAGGCCACCGAACATCGGGCTAGGTCGTGCAACTAAGATAGTCGTGATGGCTGAGGCGGTCGTCGTCTGCCTGTACACGACAGCGGCATTTGCCACAACCTACGACAGCTTCTCGTGGACCGCCCATTTCAACTCATCGGTTCGATCGCGCGACTACACGTGTCGAGCGGGAGGCACGCACAGGATCACGTCCAGCATGCAGGCCAACGGCGATCCTGCATCCAAGTCCTACAGAATCGAAGTGTCTCGAAATCGCACTGGGTGGCCGGACGTCTATTACGGAGCCAAGTCGTCAACCGCCGATCAGGGTGCGCAGACCAGATCCTGGTCGATTGGAGATACGGGGAACTTCCACTTCACTGTGAGGAAGATCAACACTTCAGGCGTGTACTGGGACGGTAGTGGAACGACGCGCTACCCATCGACCAACTGACCCTCGCATCTACCCCGAGTGATGCAGGCGTGGCCGCCAGTGATGCTCTTCTGCGTCGCTGGCGGCCACAAGTTGTACTCTCTGCCTTCAGACTCAGTCCAGGAGGAACATGTCGGCCATAGAGACCGAGGCTCTCTCAAAGCGGTATGCGGATAAGGATGTCCTCATCGACGTGTCGTTGGGGGTGGAGGAGGGGAGCATCTTCGGGTTGCCCGGCCCCAACGGTGCAGCCAACACAACGCTGAGCCGCAACCTCCTTGGCCTGGCCGCTCCGTCTTCCGGGGGCGGTCGGCTGCTGGCATCGCCACTGCCCCCGACACATGCAACGCTCTGCCAGATCGGAGCTATGGTCGAGGAGCCGGCCTTCTATCCTTGGATGAGCGCACGACGGCATCTGCAGGTCCACGCACGACTAGCCAATTGTCGCTGCTCACGCGAAGACATATCGCAACTCCTGGACCGGGTTGGCCTAGCGGACTCGGCCAACAAGGCAGTGAAACGCTTCTCACAAGGAATGCGCCAGCGGCTGGGTCTGGCGAGGGCTCTGCTACGGAAGCCGCACCTCCTCGTGCTGGACGAGCCGGCGAACGGTCTTGACCCCCCAGGCATAGTCTGGCTACGCGAGTGCCTCCGCGAGCTGCGAAAAGAGGGTGTGACGGTCTTGGTCTCGACACATCAACTCGGGGAGATCGCACTGGTCTGCGACAGCGTCGCGCGCTTGAACCAGGGGCGGCTCGGGGAGACATTT
>CAZIGT010000006.1:0-23312 GCA_964538465.1 uncultured Thermoleophilia bacterium
AGCGCGACGTTGATGCCCAGCACGTGTGTGGACGCGAAGACGATGACCGAGATGAGCCAGAGCGTGAGGACCGCCGGCAGGATGCGCAGTCCGAGGAAGCGGAGGAAGGCGCCCACCGCCCCCCCCTTCTCGCGGGGGGCGGTGAGCGCCTCGGCTTCGACCTCGGCCCCGAGACCCGTCTCGACGATGAGGGGTTCCGGGGCCTGCGTCATGCCAGGAAGCCGCACTTACGGAAGTCGAGCATAGAGAAGGTCCACGGCACGACCTTGGTGCCGACCTTGGCCGTCCAGAGTCGGTTCAGGTAGGCAGGGATGATCTCGCCACTCCCGCCGCCGTCGCCGGATGACTGCCACAGGCACGCCTCTGAGGTCAACGCCGTCAGTTCCTCGCCGCTGCTCGCGAGCGCCTTCTCCAGGAGCTGGTCCATCTTGGCGCTCTTCCACTTGGACTCGTTCCAGGGAGCGTCGCTCTTGACCTGGAGATTCATGGTCTCGATGGGATGGCGGCGGTTCCAGTCATCGACGCAGAAGGGATCCTTCATCCAGACGGTATCCCAATACGTGTCCCCCGGCACGGCCTTCGCCGTCACACGGAACGGCGAACCCTTGACGGCGGCGGCCACAGCCAGACCGAAGTTGGCGTGCAGCGGGTCGCTGGGGTACTTCAGATCGAGATCGATGCCGTTGGGGAAGCCAGCCTCTGCCATCAGCCTCTCCGCCGCGGCGAGGTCCGCCTTGGTCCGCGCTTCGAGCTCGGGCGTCATGTACGGATCCCCCATGGCGACGCACGAGTCCGGCGCCGCGAACGCCTCGCCGGCGTAGGCGACCTGCATCAGCTTCTCGCGGTCCAGCGAGCGCTTGAACGCCTCTCGCACGCGAGCATCCTTCCACGGGTCTGCGGTGCACAGGCAAACGCAGTTGTACATGATGCCCTTCTCGTACGGGGTGATCGCCAGCTCCCCGTTGGACTTGACCACCGGGAGCTGATCGAAGGCGATCTGCGTGACGCTCGAGTCCCCGGAGGCGACCGACTGCAGCTTGGTGGAAGCCTCGGGGATCTGGATGCCGCGCACACCGTCGAGTATCGGGGCGCCCTCCATCCAGTAGCCGGCGTATTTCTCTACCTCGTAGCTCTGGCCAGGCTCCCAGGACTTCAGCTTGAACGGTCCCGTCCCGATACCCTTCTCGAAGTCCTCGTCGTTCTCCTTGACGAGGTAGCACTGCTGGTTGGACAGCGGCTGCAGGATCAGCGAGTCGGGCCGCTTGAGCTGTAGCTTGAGCGTCATGTCGTCGACCACGACGATCTTGTCGATGCTCGACTTGAGCCTGTCGTACATGCCCGAACCGCCGTTCGGGTCCAAGATCCGCTGGAGGGAGTACTCGGCGTCGCGCGCGGTGAAGGGCGAGCCATCGTGCCACGTCACGTTCGGGCGCATGTAGAAGGTGTACTCGGTGAGTTCCTCGTTCACCTCCCAGCGCTCCGCCAGACGCGGTTGCGGGGTGAACGTGAAGTCGTACGTGACCAGGCCCTCACGGATCATGCCCTGCAGCGCGTCGACGCCGTCAGTGATGTTCGTGAGCGTGTTGAGGTTGTCCTTGGGGAAGAGCTGGTCGGTCGCCAGAGTCATGACGCCGCCGGCCTTGAGCCCGCCCGCTCCCCCGGATGCTGAGGGGGATGTGCTCGCCGTTGATTCTCCGCCGTCACCGCACCCTGCACCCAGGAAGCCGCTCCCGGCGATCCCCGCGCCCAGGCCAACAGCTACGCCGGCCTTCAGCAGCTGTCTCCGTGTAAGGCCAGCCTTGGCTGCCCCATCCCTCTCGTGGCTGGATTTCATGCAGTCCCCCCTTGGTCACTCGCTGTGAGATCCCCGAGCCCTCGCGCGAGGACCCCTCACCAACCCTGCGGAGTAGCTTCACGCATCTCGCTCGGGGCGAGCAGTCCATACACCAGGACGTGCCGGCTCCTCGAGCGGCGCGCGTCGAGAAGGATCGTGATAGGCGGACCCCCCTTCTGTTCACGGCGCGGCCTCTACGGATCGATGACCCGTTCCTGCAGCCACCGTGCCTCGTGCACACGCAGCCGCCAAGCTGCGACATGTGGCCTTCAGGCGGCGACCTGCCGCGACGGCGTCACGCTAGCACGAGTTCGCCGCGAGTCCAGCAGCAAGTGCACACATGGCCTGCGGCGACGGACTCCCACTACCCCGAGCACACATGGCCTCCGTCGCCATGTACACGCATCGTATGTGCGAAGTATACGAAAGCTCCGCTGACTGTCAAGGCTCTCGTAGCTAGGGTGGCGGCCACCTTTGCTCCGGGCGTGCCCGAGACCGTGCCGCGTGAAAGAGGATCGGGGATCGCGGGCGGGTGAGGCCTTGAAGGACCTCGCCCGCCCCCCGTACTGCTCGGACTACTCCCGGTAGTCGCTCTCGAGGAAGCGCTTCAGCTTCGTGAGCCCTTCCTCGATCTGCGCGACGCCGATGCCCGAGAAGGCGATGCGCAGATGCGCCCGCGTCTCACCGTCCAGTGGGTCGCCGAACTGCGAACGCGTACACACGGAGACGCCGGTTTCCCTGAGCAGCGTGCGGCGGAAGTCCTCCTGCCCGGCGGAGCCGATCCTCTCCATCGCCTCAGTGACATCGGGGTAGAGGTAGAAGGTGGTTTCAGGCCTGTGGCACGTGACCCCGTCTGTCGCAGCGAGGATCCTGTGCCCTACGTCCCGCCGCTCGCGCAGCACGTCCATGATCCGCCGGCTGCCGGCCTGATCGCCGGTGAGAGCCTCGACCCCCGCGTACTGGACGAAGTGGGCCGTGCACGATTCCATGTTGGTGTTCAGCTTGGTGAAGACGTCGACGACCTCGGTGGGGGCTATAGCCGCACCCAGACGCCATCCACCCATCGCGTACTTCTTGGAGAACGTGTAGAGGATCACGCAGCGCTCCTGCATGCCCGGCAGCGAAGCCAGCGAGCGGCTCTTGCCTCCGTCGAGGCGTACATCGAAGTAGGCCTCGTCGCAGAGAACGCGGAGGTCGTGCTCCCTCACCAGCTCCGCGAGCTCATGCAACTGCTCCGCCGTGCACTCGGCCCCCGTGGGGTTGTGCAGGTCGTTCAGTATCAGCAGACGCGTGCGCGGGGTGACGGCGGCGCGCAGGCCGTCCATGTCAAGGGCGAAGCCGGCGGCCGTCTCGCGGTAGGTGTAGGCCACGGGACGGCCGCCGAAGTAGCCGATCAGCGACGAGTAGATGGGGAATCCCGGGTTTGGGTACAGCACCTCGTCGCCGGGATCCATGAAGGTCAGAAGGAACTTGCCGATGACGGGCTTGCCACCGGGCTGCACGGCCACGTTGCCGCCGCCGTATGTGAGACCGCGAGCGCGACCCACGTCGTCGGCGATCGCTTCGCGCAGTTCGGCTATCCCGGCGTTGGGGCAGTAGCCCGTCTTGCCGTCGCGGATGGCCCTGTTCATGGCGTCGACGATGTTCTGCGGCGTGGGCAGGTCGACGTTGCCGAGGTGGAACGGGTAGACCTTCTGCCCGGCGGCCGCGGCCGCGGCCGCCGCGGCGGCGCGGGTGAATGCGGTCTCGTCGCCGAGGCGGCTCACGCGCTCGGCCATGGCGAGCGCGCCACGGGACATGGCCGGTGCGTGGGTCGATGTGGCCGGCGCGCTCATCCGGCCCACCCGGCGAACCTCTCGGCCTCGCCTTCCAGCATGCGGTAGCAGTGCTCCTCCTGCGGGAAGGCGCCGGCACGCACGTCGCTCACGTACTCCTTCAGCGCGGCCGTCGAGACGCCTGCGATGTCCGCATACTTCTTGACGAACTTCGGCGTGAAGGCCTGGAACGTGCCGAGCACATCGCTGACGATCAGCAGCTGGCCGTCCACGTTCGCGCCCGCGCCTATGCCCAGCACCGGGATCGGCAGCTCGTCGCGGATGAAGCCGGCGACCTCCGGCGGCACGGCTTCTAGCAGGAGCAACTGCACGCCGGCTTCGTGCAGCGCCCGGGCGTCTTCGACCACCAGCTTGGCCGCTTCCAGCGTACGACCCTGCGCCTTGTGGCCGCCGAGCTGGCCGGAGCTCTGCGGCGGGAGCCCGATGTGGCCGCAGACCACGATGCCGGCGTCGAGGATCGCCTTCACGCGGCTGACCACGCGCACGCCGCCCTCGAGCTTGATGGCGTCGACGGCCGCCTCTTTCAGGAAACGTCCGGCGTTCCGCACCGCCTCCTCGTCGCTCGCCTGGTAGCTCATGAACGGCATGTCACCGATCACGAAGCAGTCGGGAGCCCCGCGACGCACGGCCTCGCTGTGGACGATGCACTGGTCCATGGTCACCGGCACGGTGCCCGGGTAGCCGTAGACACACATGCCCATGGAGTCGCCGACCAGGATCATGTCGACGCCGGCGGCTTGCTCGAAACAGGCGGTCGGGTAGTCGTAGGCCGTGAGCCAGGTGATCCTCTCGCCCTTTCGCTTCATCTCGTAGAGGTCGAACAGACCCTTCTTGGCTGCCATGTGGTCCCTCCTTGGGGATGGGGTGGGGGGCTGGGGACTCGACCTGCCCCGGCGGGATGGGCCAGCCCTCGTCACCGATCGAGTCCGCGAGTACGAGCATGGTCTCCAGGTTCAGGACGCCGGGGATGTCCGCGATGTCGATGCGGATGAGGTGCGCCAAAGCGTCGAGATCGGGCACGGCGATGTGCATGATCATGTCGAAGTGCCCGGTGACGTGGTAGCAGGTGCGAACGCCCGGCACCGCCCGGATGCGAGCCTCGAAGTCGTCGATGTTGGCCTGGCTGTGCTCCTTCAGCCGCACAGCCACGACCGCCCGTACGGTGATACCGACCGCCTTGGGGTCGATCACGGCCCGGTATCCACGGATGGCTCCGCTCTCCTCCAGGCGCCGGACGCGGCCGAGCATGGCGGACGGCGAGAGGCCCAGCGAACGTGCCAGGGCCAGGTTGGACATGCGCCCGTCCTTCTGGAGAGCGTCGAGGATCTTCAGGTCGAGTGCGTCCATGGCCTCTCCGGATGCCGCTGCCTGACGATGCCGGACACCGTCGCCCAGCCATGTCAGTATCGCGCCTAAGATTCTGTGCGTCAACCCCGCAACAGGATATTATGCTGTTGCTGACGAGGATGACCGAATATATGAGCCTCGCACGTCCGTTGGGGAGAATGCAGGGCGGGTGCCGGCCGCAGGCCGGTCGTGAAGTCAGAAGACGGATGGGGACGGCGGTGGCGCGAAGGCGCCGCCGTGAGCGTCAGCCGGATACGTCGGCGGCGTCGAACAGTCCCGAGGCGTCGTTGCTGGTCGTGAGCACGCGGATTTGCGCGTCGACGTCCGCCACGTGGAACTCCTCGAGCATGGCCACGCCGACGCGCTCGGCTTCGGCCACATCGCGCACGAACGCTAGCAGGCTCGGCCCAGACCCCGAGACCACGGCGCCGATCGCGCCGGCCTCGGTAGCAACCGAGAGAGCCTCCTCGGCGCCCGGCGTGAGCGCCAGCCGGTAGCGCTGATGAAGCCTGTCGTCGACGACGTCACTCAGGAGCTCGAGATTCCCGTCGCGGAGCGCCTCGATCACCAGCGGCAGGCGCCCCATGTTGAAGACGGCGTCGGCGAGCGGCACGGCCTGTGGCAGCAGCGCTCGCGCCTGACGGGTCGAATAGTGCGCCGGCGGGGTGATCACGACCATGTGGAGCGGCGGGACCTGGTACGTCCGCCACAGGTACTCGTCGTGCCTGCTCACGACCAACGCCAGCCCGCCGAAGGCCACGCCGGCGGCATTGTCCGCGTGGCCCTCGAAGTGGGCCACCTTCTGCATCAGCTCAACGTCCGTCCACGCATGCCCGGCGACGGTGTCGGCGGCTATCAGCCCTATCGCCAGGGCCGAGCTGCTCGAGCCGAGCCCGGAGTTCGGCGGGATGTTGTTGACGCAGGTGATCTTCATGCCCTTGGGCCGGGGCACGCCGAGCTCGTTCAGACGCCTGTACATGGTATGCACGATGAGGTTCGTCTCGTCGGCCGGGATGTGCTCGTGGTACTCCCCTTCGAGCTCGACACGGATCCCGTCGCCGCCGAGCTCGATATGGGCTTCGTTCCACAGGTCGAGCGTGAGTGCCAGGCAGTCGAAGCCGACACCGATGTTGCCGGCCGTGGCCGGCGAGCGGACGGAGAAGCTGGTCGGACTGGCAGTCTGCTGAGTCATCGCTCCTCACCCTTCCTGGTAGCACATGTGGCAGGGTCATCTTGAGCCCGCGCGTTCCGGCGTCGCGCCCAGCGCACGACGGCCCAGGCGATGAGGCCCACGATCACGGCCGCTACAAGATAGTCGAAGTACTTCATGTAGCCCTCGACATGGTCCCAGTTCTCACCCACGGCCACGCCGATCCAGCCCAGCATGAGGACCCAGGGGATGCATCCGGCCGCTGTGTAGAGGGTGAACTTCCAGAACGGCATGCGCGCCATGCCGGCAGGCAGCGAGATGAAGGTGCGCACGATGGGCAGCATGCGGCTGAAGAAGACGGCCGCAGCACCGTACTTGCCGAACCAGCGCTCGGCGGTGTCGAGCTTGTGGTGGCTCATCAGCACGTACTTTCCCCACCGGTCCACGAAGGGGCGCCCACCGTAGAGGCCGACGGCGTAGGCGATCCAGGAGCCGACGATGTTGCCCGCAACACCGGCCACGACTGCCCCCCAGAGCGTCATGTCACCTTTGGTGACGGCGAAACCGGCGAACAGCATGATGGCTTCGCTGGGCACGGGGATGCAGGCGCTCTCTATCACCATGAGCACGAAGACCGCCCAGACACCCCAGCTGCCGATGAGGTCGGTGGCCCATTCGACTATGGGTCCGGTTATCGAGTCCATGCGGCAAGGTTACAGGAGTGATGGCACGGGGGGCAGCCACAAGGCATGAGCAGCCTGTGCCGGAGGGCACAGCGGCCTGTGAGTCGTCACGCGAGAGCGCCGCTGCTGCGCGGCGCGCATCTTCGCCCCGCGCTGCGTCGTGTGGTAGCCTGCCACGCTGGTCGGCCGACGCGCGGCGAGCACGCGGCTCATGCGGCCGTGCGGGCGCGCGCCCAGCGCGACGCGCGCTCTCACGGTGAGCTCCTGCCGCCTGCGGACCGTGGCCGGCCGGAACGAACGAGCACCGACGTGGCCGTGTCGCCACTACCGAGGAGGTATCCCGTGGCTGTAGGCCTCATGGACATCAAGGGTCAGTACGCCGAGCTGCAGGACCGCATCGAACCGGCCGTGCTGGACGTTCTGCGCAGCGGCCGCGTGATCCTCGGCCCTCAGGTCAAGAGCTTCGAGGAAGAGGCGGCCGCGTACATAGGCATGACCGGGGCCGTCGGCGTGGCCAACGGTACCGACGGCCTCACCGTGGCGCTGCGCGCCCTGGGCATCGGCGCCGGCGACGAGGTCATCACCACGCCGTTCACGTTCTACGCCACCGCCGAGGCGATCGTGCAGGCCGGCGCCACGCCGGTGTTCGTCGACATCCAGGCAGACCCGCTCAACATCGACCCCGAGCGCATCGCGGCCGCGATCACCGGCAGGACGAAGGCCGTCATGCCGGTCGACCTCGTGGGCCTGCCGGCAGACGCCGACGAGATCGCCGCCGTCGCCAGGGAACACGGCCTGGCGGTGGTCGAAGACGCCTGCCAGGCCTGGGGCGCTACGTACAAGGGGCGCCGTGCGGGCTCACTCGGCGACGTCTCGGTCTTCAGCTTCTTCCCCACCAAGAACCTCGGCGGCTACGGCGACGGCGGGCTGGTGCTGGCCCGCGACGCCGCTGTCGTGGACCGCGCCCGCATGCTGCGCTTCCACGGCAGCAAGGACAAGAAGACGTTCGAGCTCATCGGCTTCAACAGCCGGCTTGACGAGGTGCAGGCGGCCATCCTGCGTGTCGAGCTCACCGTGGTCGACGAATGGAACGCCCGCCGGGCGCAGGTCGCCGCCTGGTACGATGAGTATCTCCCCCGGTCCGTGGTCCGGCCGACGGTCCCTGACGATCGCACACACGTCTACCACCTCTACGTCATCCGGCACCCTGAGCGCGACCGCATCGCCGCCGCCTGCAAGGAGCGTGACGTGGCCTGCGCTGCCTACTACACCACGCCGCTGCAGCTCCAGCCGGTGTTCGCCGAAATGGGCCACAAGCCCGGCGATTTCCCGGTGACAGACGCGGCCGCAGCGCAGAACCTGGCCATACCCATGCATCCGAATCTCACCGAGGAGCAGGTGAAGGAGGTCGCGGCCGCGGTCGCCGCCGGCCTCGGGTGACCTCGCGCCGGCGATCGTGCGTCCTTCCGTGAGGCTGCTCGGCGACAGCGGTCGCGGCCCGCGCCTCGCGAGAGGAGCGCACGGCACACAGCCCCGGTCGCCGCACCATCCCAGCCGGCGCGACCGCGGATGGCGCGGTCACGCGACCACGCGCGGGTGAGCGCACTCCCAGATGGTAGGCTCAGCGCCGTGAAGGTCTGGATAGACATCACCAACTCGCCGCACGTGCTGTTCTTTGCGCCGATCGTGCAGCGACTCCTGGCGCAAGGCCACCAGGTCACGGTCACAGCGCGCAGCTACGCGCAGACCGAGCAGTTGCTGGCCGATCACCGCATCGATGCGCTGGTGATCGGCCGCCATCGCGGCCGCAACGTGGCCGCCAAGGCCGCCGGCCTGGCCGCCCGCGGCTCGCAGCTCGTGGCACTGGGCCGGCGGGAGAAGTTCGACGTGGCCGCCGGCCACAACTCCAACGACCTCGCCGTAGCCGCGGCGCTGCTGCGCATCCCCCAGGTGACCATGTTCGACTACGAGTACGCCAAGGTCTCGCATCACCTCAACCTGCGCCTGGTCGACGAGGTGATCGTCCCGGCCGCCATCCCCCTGGTCCGCCTGCTGCCCTACGGCATAGAGCCCGAGCGCATAGTGCGCTACCCCGGACTCAAGGAGGAGTACTACCTCCACGACTTCGAGCCTGACCCGGGCATCCTCGACAGGCTGGGCGCGGACGCCAGCCGCATCGTGATCGTGCTGCGTCCTGCTCCCGAGGTCACGCTCTACCACCGCATCGAGAACCCGCTGGTCGACGAGATGGTCACGCGCATGGGGGGCAGGGAAGACGTGCAGATCGTCATCCTGCCCCGCACCGAGGAACAGCGCACGCGGTTCGTGGAGATGGGCCGTCCGTCCGTCATCGTGCCCGAAAGGGCCGTGGACGGCCTCAGCCTCATCGCCGCCGCCGACCTGGTCGTTGGGGCCGGCGGCACGATGAACCGCGAGGCGGTCGCCCTCGGCACGCCGGTCTACACGCTGTTCGCCGGGCGCATGGGCGCCGTCGACGAGCGGCTCATCGCCGAGGGCCGGCTGAAGCGGGCCGAGACGCTGGCGGACGTGGTGCTCAAAAAGAAGACGGGCGGGGTCGCGCCGGCAGCGCTTCGCGACCCCCAGTTCTTCGTCGACCACATCCTGCGCCTGGCGGCCGCCGGCCGCTGGGCCCGCCGGTAGCCGGTCAGCCGGAGGCTGCGCAGGCGCGAGTGCGGAACGCTGAGCCGGCGCACCTCGCACGGCCGGCGCGGACGGCAATGCCCAAGGCGCGAGTGCGGCTCGCCCCACACACAGCCGGGCTCGCGCCTTGTTCGCCGCTCACGGCAGCCGTGGTATCCTTGGCGGCCGGAGTCCTCCGGGCTCATATCGCGTCCCCGACCAGTGAGGGCACGCTGAAGAACCGCTTCCTCATCGGCCGTCACCGCCTCTGGCAACCCTTCGCCGACGCCGTCCTGCTCTCGGCCGCGCTGTGGCTCGCCTTCATGTTGCGCTTCGACTTCGAGCTGCCGCCGCGCTACGAGCACCTGCTCTGGACCATCTTCCCGTGGGTCATCGTCGCCCAGATCCTAGTCTTCCTATGCATGGGCCTCTACAACAAGTGGTGGCGCTATAGCGGCGTGCGCGACCTCACGCACATCGTCCAGGTGAGCATCATCGGCGAGGCAGCCGCGGTCATCGTGGCCATGCTCGTGGCCCGCTACATCCAGGAGCCGGTCTTCACCCGATTCGCCGTCAACATCGCCGTGGAGAACCTCCCCTGGGGCGTCATCGCCTTCGACTTCATCCTCACGCTGCTCTTCCTGGGCGGCGCCCGGCTGGCGGCCCGCATCGCCTGGGAACGGCCGTGGCGCAACGAGCTCTCGCGCGACCGCAAGAAGGTCCTGGTGGTGGGCGCCGGCGACGCCGGCGAGCTGGTGATCCGCGAGATGCTCAAGACGCGCAAGATCACCTATCAGCCGGTGGGCCTGGTCGACGACGACCCGCGCAAGAAGAACCTGCACATCCACGGCGTTCGGGTGGTGGGCGGCACGAAGCGGCTGCCCCAGCTCGTGGAGGAGCACGCCGCTGAAGAGGTCATCATCGCCATGCCGTCGGTGTCCGGCAAGGCGGTCCAGGACATCGTCACCCTCTGCAAGAAGGCCAACGTCAGCGTCAAGACGCTGCCCGGAGTCTACGAGCTCATCAAGGGCTCGGTGACCATCGAGCAGCTGCGAGACGTGCAGGTGGAAGACATCCTGGGCCGCGGCGAGGTCACACTCGACCTCGAGGATGTCGCAGAGGCCATCCGCGGTCGCATCGTCATGGTGACGGGGGCGGGCGGCAGCATAGGCAGCGAGCTCTGCCGCCAGATCGCCACCATGAACCCGCGCCGCCTGCTCCTCGTGGACCACGCCGAAGACAACCTCTTCACCATCCATCACGAACTGGAGACGGAACGGCTCGTCAACAACGCCGTGCCCCTGGTGGCGGACGTCAAGGACGAGACGCTCATGCGGTCCATCTTCGCCGAGCAGCGGCCGCAGTTGGTGTTCCATGCGGCCGCGTACAAACACGTGCCCATGATGGAGCACAACCCGCCGCAGGCATTCGAGAACAACTCCTTCGCCACCCTCAAGCTGGCGCGCACCGCCGTCGAGTTCGAGGTGGAGCGCTTCGTCTTCATCTCCACGGACAAGGCCGTGGAGCCGCAGACCGTCATGGGCACCAGCAAAGCGCTGGCCGAACGCATCGTGGAGAGCATGGCGCGCGAGCAGCGCACCACGAAGCTCATGAGCGTGCGCTTCGGCAACGTGCTCGGCTCCAGCGGCAGTGTGGTGCCCATCTTCAAGCGGCAGATCGCCGCCGGCGGCCCCGTCACCGTCACCGACGAGCGCATGACACGCTTCTTCATGACCATCCCCGAGGCCGTGCGGCTAGTCCTGCAGGCCGGCACCATGGGAGAGGGCGGCGAGATCTTCGTGCTCGACATGGGCGAGCCGGTGAAGATCGTGGACCTGGCTCGCGAGATGATCCGGCTGAGCGGACTGGAGCCGGACAAGGACATCGCCATCGAGATCACCGGCATACGTCCCGGCGAGAAGCTCGACGAGAAGCTCTTCAACGACGGTGAAGAGGTGGGACACACCCTCCACCCTAAGATCATGACGGCAACGCGCACGCCTATCCCGCCGGACATCCTGGCGCGCGATCTGGAGCGGCTGCGCGAGGCGCTGGCCGCGGACGACGTCGAAGGCGTGCTTCAGGCGGCACGGGTCATCGTAGAGCCCACTGCCGTGCCCTCCGCCCCCTGGTCGGCACGCTGACGTGACCCAGTGGGCCGCATGAGTCCGACGCCCCGGCGCGTCGCGCCACCCGGAACCCCGGCTGAGGCGAGCGCATGAGTGCCAGCCTCCTCGCGGCCAGACTCTGCCTCATCGTCGCCCTGGCCGCGTTCCTCGCCCTCTTCCTAGGCATAGCCCGCTGGCGCCGCGCGCTGTCGACCGTCATGGTCGTCGCCATCGCGGCCTTCTGCGGTTTCACCGCAGCGCGGCTGCAGGACCTCGGCGACCTGGGAGATTTGAACGATCTGGTCGCCGGCCGCTGGGGACTGGTCGCCGGCGGCGTCGTCGGCCTGGGAGTGCTGGTCGCCATCTGTGCCTACGCAGCTTGGCGCTGGCCGAAGTGGGCGCTGCCGGTCGTGATCGCCGTCATGCCCATCCGCATCCCACTCCCCGTCGGCGACGGCGGCGTCCACCTGCTGCTGCCGCTGTACATCGGCGCGCTGGCCATCCTGATCGCCGAAGTGATTGTACGGGACCGCCTGCGGCCGCCGCCCGCCTCCATCTGGCCGGCGGCCGGCTCTCGAGACGCATCGAGCGCCGGCCCGTCCGACGAGCCGAACGGATCCTCGGCAGTCGCCGCGCCCGACGCCGCGACCGTCGCTCCGTCCGCGGGTCGCCTGCTGCGCACGCGCGACCCGCTCCGTCTCGCCCTCTCCGTGCTGATCGCGCTCGGCGGCCTCTCCTGCCTCTGGGCCGGCGCCGGCTGGGGTCCCGACCTGGTCGGCGCAGCCTGGGAGCAGGAGACGTTCGTCGCCCTGCTCACCGAGCTCTGCGCCTTCTACGTTCCGTTCGCCGTGGTGCTGGCGCTCACGTACCGCTACGTCTCGGACGAAGCCGGGCTACGCAGGCTCCTCGTCACGCTGGTCGGCAGCGCCGCGGTCATGGCCGTCATCGGCATCATCCAGTACCCCACCCGCTTCCTGGTCTTCAACCGCACCCGGCTGCTCGCCGACTTCCACGACGGCAAGGGGTTCCGTTCGAACTCGCTGTTCTGGGACCCCAACATGTTCAGTCGCTTCCTGATCGTCGCCCTCATCCTGAGCGTCGTGCTCATGATCGTGATTCCGGCCTGGCGGCGGCGGCTCATCGGAGTGGCCTTCCTTCTCGCGGGGGCCAACGTGCTCACGCTGTCGCGGTCTGGTTGGCTAGCGCTCGTGGTGGGGCTGGTGGCCTTCTGCTTCGCATGGCTGGGGAAGAGGCGCGGCTGGTACATCGTAGGCGCCGCCGGCCTGGCGCTCGTGATCGGCAGCGGGGTGTTGTTCGCCGCACGCGGCGTGAAGATCACGACCGACAAGCTCTCCGCACCGAATCGCATCAACCATACGGTGGGCGGCCGCCTGTATCTCTGCGAGGGCGCCCTCAAGATGACGGCGGACTATCCCCTGGGCGGCGTGGGCTTGGGGAACTTCTCGGTCGCTTACTCTCACGACCGTTGCCACAGGCACTACATGAACCGCAAGGCATACCACCGTCTCACCGAGAGCCATACCACTCCGCTCACCGTGCTGGCCGAACTCGGTATCCCCGGGTTCCTCGCCTACGTGTGGGTGCTGGTGGCGGCCTTCTGGGTCACGCTCCGGCGCCGCTCGCCGCTCACGGCAGCGGCGGCCCCGGCCCACGATGCGCCGGCGCGTGCCGGCCCGGCTTCTGGAGTCGAGGACTGCCCCGACAGCGAGCCGGCCGGCCCAGACCCCGAGCGCCGTCTCTACTTGCTGCGCGCGGGCTTCGGCGCGGTGCTCGCAGCGCTGGTCACCCACAGCCTGCTCTACAATGCGTTCTTTGAAGACCCGTATCTCTGGCTGTTCTTCGGCCTGATGCTCGCGGCCGCCTACCGCCTCAGCGGCCCGCGGCCGCTTGCCCCCTCCTGAACCGGCTTGTACGCCAGCCTCGCCATGCGCGTACACGCGGGGCGTGCATGCGCGCCAGCCCCGCGCGTGCGCGCACGCGCGGGGCGGAGCGCTCGTTCGCCTGTCCCAGCTCGAGCAATCGCGGCTCAAGCCGCCTGCGCGCCGCCGCCCGCCAACCTGTCGCAGGTCTGGGCGGGCGAGGCCTCCCCTACGATGGGACTCTGGGGTTTAATAGGTGGTCAACAGCGTTCGTCAGCGGTCAACAGCGGCAGAGAGTGTCAAGGGAGGGTCCGTGCGCGCGTGCATCCTTGCAGGACCGAGCGCACGACGAGATCAGGCTTCAAAGGTGCGACAGTGGGACCACAGGAACCGCAACGGGACGATATCCACGAGGAGGTCAACGGCGACGTGACCGAGGTCGACATGGGGGCGCGCATCCGGGCGCGACGCCTGCGGCAGGGCATGACCCTCGACGACCTCTCGAAACGCGCGGGGCTCACCAAGAGCTTCCTCAGCCAGGTGGAACGCGGACGCAACTCGCCGTCCCTCAACACCCTGAGGAGCATCGCCGAGGCGCTCGAAGTCCCCATGCTGTTCTTCTTCCTGCCTGAGTCGAAGAAGCAGGTGGCAGTGGTGCACGCGGACGAGCGGCGGACTCTCTCGCACCCCGGCGGCGGCATGTTCGTCGAGTTGCTCGTGCCGGACCTGCAGCACAACATCGAGCTCGTGATCGTGCGTATCCTGCCGGACCACGACTCATCCGCGGGCGGCAAGATCCACCGCGGTGACGAGTGCTTCCTCGTGCTGGAGGGGTCCGGGGAGATGCTCATCGGTACGGAGACCACGAAGCTCGAAGCGGGAGACAGCGGCTACATCCTGGCCAACCAGCACCACATCGTCCGCAACACCGGCGACTGCGAACTCGTCATCATCACGGCGCTGACGCCGCCTTCGATCTGAGGCTGCGCTCGCGCCGGCTAGCCGAGCCGCGATGCCGCATCCGACCTGTACGCTACCGTCAGGAGTACCGCCCATGCCGGCACCCGATCCGTCCAGTGCCCCCGCCATCGCCGCGGGGCGCGCCGCCGAAGCGGCCTACACCGCGGTGGAAGAGGCGGCCAAGCAGACGTACGTCCGCGCACTGAAGCTCGTGCCGCCAGACGTGAAGGAGGCGCTGCGGCGCGCGCATGCGCGCGAGACCAGCGCCTCCGGCCAGGAGACCCTCGACATCATCCTGCGCAACATCGACGTTGCCGAGGCGAACGACATGCTCGTCTGCCAGGATACCGGCACGGTCGTCTACTGGGTGCAGGCCGCAGCCGGCTGTCCGTTCGACTTCGCCGCCGTAGACGCCGCCATACGGCGCGGCACGGCACGGGCCACATTGGAGCACCCGCTGCGCCCCAACGCCGTGCACCCGGTCACGCGCAAGAACACCATGACCAACACCGGCCGCCACCTTCCCGTGCTGCACTACGAGTTCGCCGAGCCCGCGGCGACCGGAGTCGGCATCGGCGAGCTCGACCCCAGTGCGAGCGGGGGCGTTGCCGCCGGAAGCGCCACGTCGGAGGGTGTCGCGCCGAGCGAAGCGACTGCGGGCCTTCCGGCCGGCGCCGGTGCCGTTCCGGCCGGCGCCGTCAAGATCACGTGCCTGCCGAAGGGCTCCGGCTCGGAGAACATGAGCTTCCTCAAGATGTTCATACCGGCGGACGGCGTAGCCGCTGTGAAGCGGTACGTGCTCGAGTGCATCGTCGAGGCCGGACCCAAGCCGTGTCCACCCACGATCGTCGGCGTGGGCCTGGGCGGCACCGCCGACCTGTGCGCAGCGCTCGCCAAGCGGGCGCTGCTGCGCCCCCTCGGCGAACGCAATCCAGACCCCGTGATCGCCGCCCTGGAAGAGGAGCTCGAGGCCGCCGCGAATGAGCTCGGCATAGGCCCCATGGGCCTGGGCGGCGCCAACACCATCCTAGGCCTCAACATCGAGCACGCCCACACGCACATCACCCAGAACCCGGTGGCGGTGAACCTGCAGTGCTGGGCGGCACGGCGCTCCAGCGCCGTGATCGGTCCGGACGGCTCGATCGACTACGGCTTCTGAGAGGAGCGAGAGATGACCGATCAGAAGCTCACCTTCCCCATCACCGACCTCGATGCCCTGCGCGAGCTGCGCGCCGGCCAGAAGCTATGGATAGACGGCTACGTCATCGGCATCCGCGACGCCACCCAGATCGCCATGTTCGACCGCGGCGAGAAGCCGAAGATGGATCTGAGCGGCGCGGTGCTCATCCACACGGCGCCGACCGTGCGCAAGCTGGGTCCCGGCCGCTACGAGAAGGTCTGCATAGGGACCACCACGAGCGCCCGCATGAACCGCTTCACGCGCGGACTCATGGCGCAGTACAAGGTGCGAGCGATCATCGGCAAGGGCGGGCTGCTGGCCGACTCGCTGCCGGTGCTCCAGGAGTTCGGCGGCGCATACCTGGCCATCACCGGCGGAGCGGCCGCGCTCGAGACCACGCAGATCGAGGAGATCGAGGAAGTGGAGTTCGAGGAGTTGCTGCCCGAGTGCCTGTGGAAGTTCCGCGTCAAGGACTTCGGGCCACTGATCGTGGGGATGGACGCGCACGGCCGCAGCTTGTACGAAGAGGTCACGGCGAAGGCGCGGGAGAAGCTGGCGGAGCTCGTCGAGCGGTTCTGAGAGTCCGGTTCGCGCAAGGCGGATCAGACCAGACGGCGAGCAGCGCCGGGAGCTTGAAGCCGGGGGGAAAAGGATGAGCGAGCGTTTCGACGTCCGGCAACTGGAGGCCATCGAAACGCTTCCCGTCGGCTGGAGCAAGGACGTGGCTTGGCGACCGGTGCGACATGCGCTGGACGTAGGCGCATTCGGCATCAACGCCTACTCGGTCGCCACGGCCGGTTCGGCCGTGGTCGAGGACCACGACGAGCTGGGAGGCGGGGCCGGTCACCATGAAGAGATGTACGTGGTGGTGACCGGGCGCGCCGAGTTCACGCTCGACGGCGAGAAGCACGACGCGCCCGCCGGCACGATCGTCGCCGTGCACGACCCGGCCGTGCGGCGCGCGGCGGTCGCCACGGCGCCGGCCACGACCGTGCTCTGCATCGGCGCGTCACGCGGCGCGCCGTTCCGCGTCTCGCCCTGGGAGTACGGCTTCCGCGCCGCCGCCTACGCCCGGCAGGGCAGGGTCGACGAGGCCCTGGCCATCGCGCAAGAAGGCTACGCCGCCTACCCGCGGAACGCCGAGGTGCTCTACAACCTGGCCTGCTACGAGTCACTGACGGGCGAGCTCGAACCGGCATTCGGGCATCTGCTGGAAGCCGTCGCGCTCGACCCGCAGGCGGCGGAGTGGGCGGCCACCGACGAAGACCTGGCCGCCCTCCGCGACGATCCGCGCTTCCCGCGCTCCTAGCCCGGGAGGCGGCAGCCGCGCCCAAACGAGCGGCCGCGCGCCGGCACCCGCCTGCGCCTAGGCGATCCGGCCGCTTTCCAGCTCCCGCCTGCGCTCGTCCACTCTGCGCCATCGCAGCCAGAAGCAGATCGCGATGGCGGCGCTGCCCGCGACACCTGCGGAACGCCGCTCAGGTGACTTCCGCCCGTGCCGACGGATAAGCTGCGCGCATATGGACCTTAAGCACCTGGCACTGTTCTGTCGCATCGTCGAGCTGGGTAGCTTCTCGCTGGCCGCCGAAGACGCGCATGTGACCCAGCCGGCGGCCAGCCAGCAGGTACGGTCGCTGGAGAAGCAGTTCGGCGCCACGCTGCTCGACCGCGGCGGCCGCCAGGTCACGCCCACCGAGGCGGGCAGCGTGCTCTACCGCCACGCCAAGCACATGCTCGACGCGTACGATCAGGCGGTGCAGCGGATCGGCGACCTGGGTGAGCTTCTAGCCGGCCGCATCGCCGTGGGCGCGTCTACCGGCCCGGGCGAGCACATACTGCCGCGACTCATCGCCGACTTCCACGCCCGGCACGAGCTGGTAGACGTCTCCCTGCGCGTCGCCGACACCCAGGAGGTCATCGAGGAGGTCCTGGCGCGCGAGCTCGAGATCGGCGTGGTGGGAGCGGTGGCGCGCGAGCGGGAGCTGGTGATACGCCCGCTTGCGCGCGACGAGATCGTCCTCGTCTGCCGCCCGGACCATCGTTGGGCAGGCCGCGACGACGTACCGTTCGAGGAGCTGCGCCGCGAGCCGCTGGTGGTCCAGCAGCGCGGCGCCGGCATCCGGGACGTCTTCGAGGACAACCTCAAGACCCGCGGCCTGCGTGAGCGAGACCTGAACATCGTCTTCGAGATGGGCCTCAACGAATCGGCCAAGCAGGCGGTGGCGGCCGGGGCGGGGGTCACGTACATCAGCAAGTTCGCGGTGGCCAACGAGGTGGCGGCGGGCACGCTCGCAGTGGCCCGCTGTGCGGACTTCACAGCCGAGCGGTACTTCAGCTTCGTGCACGCGCGGCGGCGCACCTTGAGCCACGCCGCCGCCGCCTTCGTCGCCTACCTGGAAGAGCGATCCAAGGAGCTGCTGTGAGAAGGCAGGAGCCGATGAGCGAGCAGGCGACCACAGGAGCGGACCCGGCGCGTCCGGGGAACGCGGACGATCTCATGGCCGGCTTCCCGCCGCCGGACGACCGGCTCGTCACGATCGCCGACCGCTGGCAGTCTGGGCCGCTCAACCGCTGGGCCTACCAGCACGTGCGCGAACTGGTGCCCACGGTGCGGGTGGAGCGATCGCCGGACGGCCCGTCGCCCTTGCCGGAAGACCCCATCGACCTCGACGCAGTGGCCACCACGTCCGTCGACGGCCGCCGCATCCGCCTCCCCGAATGGCTGGAAGAGACGCACACCGACGGCTTCCTGGTCGTGCGTCACGGTCGCATCGTCACCGAGCGCTACTTCCACGGCATGCGACCCGGCACCACGCATCTGCTGCAGTCCATCACCAAGTCGGTCGTCGGCACCATGGCCGGCGTCCTCATCGACCGCGGGCAGCTCGACCCCGAGGAGCTCGTGACAGCCTACGTCCCCGAGCTCGCCGGCAGCAGCTTCGAGGGGGCCACGGTGCGTCACCTGCTGGACATGCGCACCGGCACCCGCTTCAACGAGGACTACGACGACCCCGCCGCGGACATCCGCATCTACGAGACCGTCATCGGCTGGGCGCCCCTCCGCGACCCAGCCACCCCGCGCGGCACCTACGAGTACATCGCGACGCTGCCCAACAAGGAGCCGCATGGCGGCGCCTTCGACTACCGCTCCATCCTCACCGATGTGCTGGGCTGGGTCATCGAGAAGATCACGGGCACGCGGCTGCCCGACCTGGTGAGCCGCGAGATCTGGGGGCCGATCGGCGCTGAACACGACGCCGACTTCACGGTGGACCGCTGCGGCACTGTGTTGGCGGACGGCGGCCTCTGCGTGACGCTTCGCGACCTGGCCCGCTTCGGCCTGCCATACCTCACGGACGGCTACTACAACGGCCGCCGCGTGGTGCCGCAGGGTTGGATCCTCGACTGCCGCGTGCGCGACGACGACCTACGCTGGGCCTACTCACAGTCGGAGTTCGCCGTGAGCCGCCCGGGCTGGATCTACCGCGACAAGTGGTGGGTCCGAGACAGCGACGAGGGCATCCTCATGGGCGTGGGCATCTACGGGCAGATGCTCTACATAGACCCCACCGCGAACGTGGTCATCGCCAAGCTGTCGACCTGGCCGCAGGCCAGCCCGGACGACCTGAAGGCATCCCACGTTCGCGGCGCCGAGGCGGTGGCGGACTTCCTGCGCGCGCGCATGTGAGGAGGCAAGTCGGCCTCGTGGCCGTTGCCTGCGGCAGTCGCGAGGCTCCAGGGCCTGACGGCCTAGCCTCGCGGCTGTTGCTGCGTGATGCAGTGGATGTTGCCGCCGCCCAGCTCGATCTCGCGGCCCACCGGCAGCAGCACGACTTCGCGGTCGGGGTAGAGCGCGTCCAGGCGCTCCAGCGCGACCGTGTCGTTAGGATCGTCGAAAGCCGGCACGATCACGCCGCCGTTGCAGACGTAGTAGTTGATGTAGCTGGCCGGCATCTCGTCACCGGCCTGCCGCGGGATGGTGCCCTCGACGGCGTCGATGCTCCACACCTCTTCCTCGGTGGCGTGCATCATGGCCGGCACCGGGATCTTGTGGATCTCGAACGGCCGTCCCTTGGCGTCGGTGGCGGCGGAGAGGATCTCGTAGTTCTCGGTCAGAACCTCGTGCCGCCAATCTGACGGGTCGTCGCACGATGCCATCGCGACGACCCCTGGCCGCACGAAGCAGGCGACCACGTCGACGTGGCCTGTGGTCTCTTCCGGATCCAGGCCACGGTTCAGCCACACCACCTTCTCCACGCCGGTGTACTGCCGCAGGCATTCCTCGATCTGCTCCTTCGTCATGCCGGGATTGCGCCCGGGGCTCAGCAGGCACTCGGCAGTCGTGAGGAGGGTGCCCTCGCCGTCGGTGTGTACGGAGCCGCCCTCCAGCACCATGGGTGCCCGGTAACGGTCGACGCCCTCGATCTCGGCCATCTTCTGGGCCACGGCGTCGTCCTTGTCCCAGGGGAAGTAGAGGCCGTCGTACAGGCCGCCCCACGCGTTGAATCGCCAGTCGACCACGCGCACGCCGCCCTTGCCGTCGACCACGAAGGTGCCCCCGCAGTCGCGCATCCAGGCGTCGTTGCTGGAGATCTCCACGACGCGTACCTCCGGAGGCAGAAGGGCACGAGCATTCGCATACTGGTCGCAGTTGACGCCCACCGTCACCGGCTCGAACTGCGCGATCGCCGAGGCCACCTGTACCCACGTGCGCTGCGCCACCTTGCCGCCCAGGCGCCAGTTGTCCGGCCGCTGCGGCCAGAGCATCCAGGTGCGCGTGTGCGGCTCGAACTCGCCGGGCATGCGGAAGCCATCCGCCTTCGGTGTGCTCGTGAGGGTGAGTGCCATGGTCGCCTCCCGCGTACGGACACCGCGCTTCATGCCTCGCCGTGCGATCCAGCTCGCGCGGCACCGGGCGCGGAACCTGAGGTACACCGCTGCGCCGCGGCTGCGCCGGGCGCCGCTTGACCAAGCGGTCAAACACCGCCGAGCATAGCACAGAAGCGCAGAACGCAAGCCCGCACGGTGTGCGCGATCGGGGCGCTCGGGAGCTCTCACACTGTGCTCGCGAGACCGGGACGCCAGGGTCTTCACGCACAGAGCCTCTGATACGATACGCGCGTCCCGTCTGGGCGCCCGAGCGCCCCACGCCCGCAAGGAGGCGGCCATGATGGACTTCCTGGCTATGCCCAAGCGCAGCAGCAAGCCGCGAGATGTCGGCATCACCCACGTTCTGGACAAGGGCCTGGGGCCGAACCAGATCGCCGATCTGCTGACCACGGCTGCGGCTCACATCGACATCGTCAAGCTGGGCTGGGGCACGGCCTACGTCACAAACGACCTGGCGCGCAAGGTGGACCTCTATCAGGACGCCGGTATCCCGGTCTGCTTCGGCGGCACCATGCTGGAGCTCGCGCTGCGGCAGAACAAGCTCAACGAGTACGTGCGCGCCGCCAGGGAGCTCGGGCTCCATCACATCGAAGTATCAGACGGCACCATAGACATGCAGCAGGAGGACAAGCTCGCCCTTCTGCGCAGGCTGGCCAGGGACTTCAAGGTGCTCAGCGAAGTGGGCAGCAAGGACCCGAGCGTAGCGGTGGATCCTGTCAAGTGGGTCGACTCCATCAAGAAGGAGCTGGACGCCGGCGCCTGGAAGGTCATCACCGAGGGCCGCGAGAGCGGCACCGTGGGCATGTTCCAGTCGAGCGGTGAGGTCAAGGAGAGCCTGCTGGACGAGATCGTGCGCGAGGTGAGCGCAGACAACCTGCTCTTCGAAGCACCCATCAAGAGCCAGCAGACCTGGTTCATCAAGCAGTTCGGCACAGACGTGAACCTCGGCAACATCCCTCCGGAAGAGGTCATCTCGGTCGAGACGCTGCGCCTCGGTCTGCGCGGCGACACGTTGCTGCACTTCCACTGAGGGCGCGGCTCGCCGAAGGAGGCTCGCGCGGCCGCATGCTCCATCTCCCACACCACGGTCGGAGGAATAGAGACCTGAAGCCTGCGCACGGGCGGACGCTCGCGACGCCGGGCGCGGGCCTGCCGGTGTGCACGGACGCGAGCCTCGCCGCTGATGGCGCCGGCCGGGCCGGTGTGGAGCCGCCGGCCGGCGGCGTGGAGGCCGGCGCATGAGGAGCCCGACCGCCTTTCTGGCCCGTGTGCGGCGCCGCGAACAGCGCGGCGCCGCACATGAGAAGCACGGCTACAAGCTGCTCGTCTCGGATACCGTGATCTACGGCGGCGGCCGGGCGCTGGTGAAGATGCTCCACCTGCTTCTGCTACCCCTCTACACGGCCTACCTCTCGAAGGCCGACTACGGCCTTCTCGGTATAGTGCTCACCACATCGACGCTCATCGACGTGTTCGTCACCATCGGCTTCGACGTCGCGTTCCCCCGCTTCTACTTCGAGGAGAGATCGGAGGAGAACCACCGCAAGGTGATCACCGGCGTCTTCTACGTGAAGTTCCTGTACGGTGGCCTGCTGCTGGGCCTGCTGGCCCTGTTCATGCCGCAGATCGCGCAGCTCGTGTCGGGCGATGCCAACGATGCCGTCTACTTCGACGTCGCCCTCATCAATATCTTCTTCACGAACTGGAGCGACCTGCCGTACACGCTCTTCCGTCTCGACCACCGGCCCTGGACCTTCAGCGCGTTCACCGTGGGCCGCGTCTTCGTGCAGGTACCGGTCACGGTGGCCCTGGTCGTATGGGCCGGCATGGGCCCCTTGGGCGTGCTCATCGGCAATGCCGTCGCTGCCGCCGTCATGAACTTCCTGGCTCTCCCCAGCTACTGGAAGCGGCTCTCCTGGAAGCCGGACTGGAAGCACATGATGGCGATGATGGATTTCGCCGCGCCGGCCATCTTCACCACGCTGTCCTTCTACGTACTGAAGCTCAGCGACCGCTTCTTCTTCATCCAGTTCCGAACGCGTGCGGAACTGGGTCTCTATACGGTCGCGCAATCGCTGTCACAACCTGTCTACCTCGTCATGATGGCCTTCCGCATGGCCTGGCCGCAGTGGCACTACGCCAAGCTCAAGGACCCGGAGAAGCACAAGAAGCTCGTCGCCGGCAGCTCCACCTACTTCCTGCTCTTCTGCTTCCTGATGGTGACCGTGATGGGCATCTTCATGCCGCTGCTGCTGCGCGTCTTCACCGCCGAGCCCTACTGGAGCATCGGCCCCACTACGCTGGTCCTGGCGTTCTCAACGGTGGCCTACAGCGCCTACTTCGTCTTCTGGGTCGGCTCCAACGTGGCCAAGAAGAACCGCCTGATCCCGGTGATCGCGACCATCGCCGGCGGCGTCAACGTCGGTCTCAACTTCTGGGTGGTGCCGGCCTACGGCATGTTCGGTGCCGCCTGCACCACGTTGCTCGGATACGTGCTCCTGGCGTTCATGGTCTACTTCATCTCGCAGCACTACTACCCCATCCGCTTCGAGTGGGCGCGGCTGATCAAGATATGCGTGGCCGCGGCAGTCACGCTGGTGGCTGCGTGGGCGGTCGGCAGGGCGATCGGGGCGGGACCCAAGCAGCCGTTCGCCGACATGCTATGGAAGCAGCTTGTCGTGGCACCTACGCTTCTGCTGTTCCCACTCACGCTGTGGTTGAGCGGCTTCTTCACGGCGAGGGAGAAGGCGGGGATGGCGCGCCGGTTGCACCTGCCGCGGCGCCGCGCCGGCACGCCGGCGCGGG
>CAZIGT010000006.1:23322-28777 GCA_964538465.1 uncultured Thermoleophilia bacterium
GGGTTCACCCAGTCGGGCGCTGCGCCCAGCCCCGTTCCCCCGCTGCCGCCGGCCCTGCAGGCGTGGCCGGTGCCGCCGGGACGGTGGCCGACGACGCGGCGGAGAGGCGCGGCGGGATCGTGCTCAACGATGAAAGCGCCAAGGAGCTCGAGGAAGAGGAGCTCGAGCTCGAGGAAGAGGAGCTCGAGGTAGAGACCGAATCGGATCTGCCGGACGGCGGAGGCGTCATTTGACCGACGTCGCGGACAGGCCGGCGAGCGAAGCGGTGCCCGGCGAGCCGACGTCGAGCGCGAGGCGACCCGTGCGGCGACTGCTGATGGTGGCCAACGCGTTCCCGCCCATGGCCAGCGGCGGCAACGCTCGCCAGCTCCGCTTCATCCGCTACCTGCCCGAGTTCGGCTGGGAGGTCACGGTGCTGTCCGCGCGCGTGCAGGGACCCGCGCCCGTGCCGGACGGCATCCGCGTGGAGCGCGCGGCCGCCCCCAACCCGGAGAGCCTGTACGCGTTCGCACGCCGGGCGAGCCGGCTTGGTCGGCGGGTCGTCGGTCGGGCGCGCGGGACCGCGGGCAACGACCGGGACACGGCGACGGGCGAACCAGGGGCCACCCGCGCCGGTCCGTCTCCCGCAGACGCTGATGGCTCCGTGCCGGGTCCGAGCAGCGACGGTCACAAGGTCGCGGGAGCCGAGCGCGCCGTGCCGGGTCGGGGCTGCGACGATGCGTGGGGCATAGCGGCGGCCGGCTCGAGCGCCCCGCCGCCGCGCGGCAAGCAGCGCCGCTTCAGTCGCCGCGGAGCCCTCAACGACTGGCTGTTCGTGCCGGACGAGTACGCCGGCTGGATCGTCCCGGCCGTGCGGCTGGGGCGCCGTTTGCTGGAGAGCGAGCACTACGACGCCATCCTCTCCAGCTACCCACGCCCGAGCACAGAGATCATCGCCGCCACGCTCGCCCGCCAGAGCGGCCTGCCTTGGCTGGCCGACTACCGCGATCCCTGGGCCACACGCCATCTGCGCCACTACCCCACGCCGCTCCACCGCCGGGCGCACTACTCCCTCGAGGAGTGGGCCCTGAGGGCGGCGGCGACCGTGACCACGACGAACCAGCCGATCGCCGACTCGCTGCTCACGCGGTTCCCGCCGCTCCGCGGCCGCGTGCACGTGCTGCCCAACGGCTTCGACCCGCTGGAGGAGCCGGCCGACGTGGAACCTCTCGGCGAGGGATTCTGGCTGGTGCACACCGGCCGCCTCTACGGCCGGTCGGAACAGCTGCAGCGCGTTCTCCACGCTTTCGCCGCACTGCCCGAGGACGTCAAGCTGCTCTTCGTGGGCATCGAGGGAGCGCAGGTGCGCGGAACGGCGGCGCGGCTCGGCGTGGCGGACCGCGTGCGAACGGTACCGTTCGTTCCCCACGCGGTGGCGCTCGGCTACCAGCGCGCCGCCGCGGGTCTTGTGCTGATCACCGGCAACGCCCCGGAGGCCCTGTCGAGCAAGGTGTTCGAGTATCTGGCTGCTGGACGGCCGATCTTCGCGTTCATACCTCAGGGATCGGCGGCCCACGCGCTGCTCACGGAGGCCGGCGGCGCGGTGTGCGCGCCGCAGGATGAACCGCCGGATGAGTACTTGCGACAGTTCGTCGACCGGACGCGCGCCGGCGCCATCGAGCCGCCCGACCCGGCCGTCGTGGCACGCTACGACGGCCGCGACCTCACCGGCCGCCTCGCCGGCTACCTCGACGACATCGTCGACCGCGGCGCGCACCGCCGGCCGCGCCTAGGCGGAGGCGCACGGTGAGCACCGGCGCCCTTGAACCTGCGAGCGCCCGCCGGGGCGCCGGCGCGGCAGACCTGGTGCTGATCGCCCTCGCCGTAGCCGCCACCTTCGTGCTCACCTGGGCGGTCATCCGTGGCGAGTGGGACCGCCTGGCCATCGCCGCGGCGCTCGCGGCCGTCGTGGCGCTCGTGATGACCCGCACCCGCCTGGCACGCCTGCGCCTGCACGCCGTCTTCGGCACACTCGCGGCAGTGGTGCCCATGCTCAGTATCATGGGCGCCACCATCTCTGTGCCCGGCGCCCGGGCGCTCTTCGGCGCTCGCCTGCTGCTCGGCCTGCTGGCGCTTCTGGGAATCTGCCGGGTGGCTCTGGGGCCCGTGTCGGTCACGCTCGGGCCCCGCGGCTTGCGCACCATGCTGGTCCTGTGGTTCGCGTGGATGACCGTCACGCTGCTTTGGGCTCCCGACCCCGGCGCCGGCCTGGGCTACCTGTTCACGGTGCTGATGATGATCGCTGTCACGCTGATCGTCGCCGCGTGCGCGGCCCGGCCACGCTACCTCTCTCTGCTGCTCTGGCTGCTCGCGGCGGCGCTGGCCCTCACGCTCGTCATCGCCGCCGCCGAGCTCGTCACCGGCAGGCATCTGCCGGGATCGGCGGCGCTGGCGCAGATCACCGCCGGCGTGGCCCCGGGACGAACAGCGACGGCCTGGTTCGTCAACACCAACGACCTGGCCACGTACCTGGCCATCTGCTGGCCGTTCCTGCTGCTCGGCGCGCTCGCCGGGCGCGGCGCCTGGCGCCGTCTCGTCCTTGTCCTCGCGCTGCTCGCCTCCGGCGGCGTGGTGCTCTACACCGGCTCGCGCAGCAGCCTGATCACCATCTTCCTCGAGACTCTGGTGGCGGGCTTCCTGGCCGTGCGGCACGGCTGGCTCTCCGGCAAGCGCGCTCTCACGGCGGTCATCGCCGTCGTCGTGCTGCTCGCCGGCATGGGCGTGCTGGCCTTCAACAACGCGGACCTCCCATTCATCCGGCAGTTCCGCGTGGCCGGCCTGGCCGAGGACATCGAGGCCGGCACCGGCTCCGGCGACGTACGTCTCGACCTAGCGCGCGCCGGCCTCTCCTCGGCGAACCGCTACTTCTACGCCGGCGTGGGTCCGGGCAATGCCGAGACCCTGGTCAAGGAGTCGGGCCAGGTGTCGGTGGGCTTCGGTAACCTCCACAGCTGGTGGTTCGAGGTCTTCGTCAACACCGGCCTGCCCGGTACCGTTCTCTTTCTCACCTTCTTCTTCGGCTTGATGGTGGTGAGCGCGCGGGCCTTGCGGCGCGCGCGGGGGCGCGCGGACGCGTGGCTCGCCGCCGCCACGTTCGCGGCGCTCGTGGGCTGGATCATGGGCGCGTTCGGGCCCAGCACGGCTGTGTCGTTCGCGCCCATGTGGGTGCTGTTCGGGCTGGGGCTGGCCGTCGCGGTGCGAGGACAGCGCAAGGGAGACGCAGCGTTCGCCGTGGCCGAAGCGGCCGCCGGCGAGCGTCACGCGACCGCAGCGGCCGCCACGGTGGCCGAAGGCACCGGCACGACGATCACACCGGGTGACAACGCATGAAGGTCGCCGTCGTCTCTCACCTCTACCCGGCGCCCGGGCACGAGCGGCACCTGTTCGTGCATGAGCAGGTCTGCGCCCTGTACCAGCTTGGCGTGGACATCAGCGTGCTCTCGCCCACGGCCATGACGTTCGGCCTGTCGCGGCTGAACCCGCGCATGCGGCGCCGCAGAGCGACGCCGCCCCGCGCCGTGCGCGACGGGGTGATCGCCGACTACCCGCGCGTGCCGGTGCTGCCGCGACGGCTTCTGTTCGACCGTTCCGGCGACCTCTACTACGCCGGCCTGCGCAGCCATCTACCGGCGTTACGCGCCGCTGACGTCGAACTGCTCCACGCGCACCAGGCCATGCCGGACGGCGCCGCGACCCAGCGACTCGCCGCGGCGCTCGAAGTGCCCTATGTGGTGACCGTGCACGGCGCAGACGTCTACCAGCACCTGCGCGCGGGCGGCCGCGTTGCCGCGCGCACCCGCTCGGTGCTGAGCAGCGCCGACGCAGTGGTCTGCGTCTCCAGCAAAGTAGCTGCATTTCTGCAGGATTTTGTCGCTCGGGATCGCCTGTTCGTCAATCTGAACGGCGTCGTCGGCAGCCTCGACCCGGTGACACCAGAGGACTACCTGCCGGGCCGGCCCTTGCTTCTGACGGTCGCGTACCTCATCGAGCGCAAGGGGCACGCCGGCGTGCTCGAAGCGCTGGCGCTGCTACGCGAGCGGGCGGGCGTGGGAGGCGGCAGAGCGAGTGCGTCCGTAAGCAGCACGCTGCCTGGACCCGAGAGCGCGGGCGGCGTGCCCCCAAGCGGCACAGCGCCCGGACCCGAGAGCGCCGGCGGCACCGCGCCCGCCGCGCAGCCGGCGTGGGCGGTCGTGGGCGACGGCCCGTTGCGGGCCGAGCTGGAGCGGCGCGCCGCCGCCCTCGGCCTGGCCGATGCCGTACACTTCCTTGGGCGGCAGCCGCACGAGCGCGTGCTGGCGCTCATGGCGCGCGCCGAGCTGTTCGTGCTGCCGAGCTGGGATGAGGCCTTCGGGCTGGTCTACACGGAGGCCATGGTCCAGCAGACGCCGGTCGTCGCCTGCCGGGGCGAAGGCGTCGAGGACTTCGTGGTCCACGGCGAGTCCGGCTACTTGGTGCCGCCGCGCGACCCGCAGGCACTGGCCGACGTGATCGGCACGGCGCTGGCGGGCGGCGAGGCGCGGGGGCGCGGGGGCGCGGCCGCGCGCGCCGCCGCCGCCGAGCTGACCTGGCAGCGCAACGCCCGCCTGCAGCTGGAGATATACCGGCGGGTGCTGGGTAGCGCAGAGGGTGAGGTCGGCGGCACGACAGGGAGCGCACAGCACGGCGCCACGACGAGAGAGGACACCGGCAGCCTCGCCGGAAACGCCGGGCCGAGCGTCGAACAGGTCGCACCGGGTGGAGACGGGGGCACCGGCGCGGACGCCGCAGCCGGCCCCCACGGGAACGAGGAGCCAGCGTGAAGAAGCGTGAGTTCCAGAAGCGCGCGGCCCTGAGGCCGCCCGCGGTCGTCCTGCAGGCCTCCTACGCCAACGGTCTCGGCGTGATACGAGCTCTGGGCCGCGAAGGCGTGCCTGTGCTGGCGGTCGACCCCAACCCGCGCGCCCTGGGCTTCACCTCGCGGTACGCAACCTGCGCCGTCTGCCCTGATCCGGCCAAGGACCAGGAGGCGTTCGTCGCCTTCCTCGAGGAGATCGGCGCGCAACTCCCGCAGCGCGCGGTGGTGTTCCCCACCCACGACGAGTTCATCTGGCCGGTATCACGCCACGCCGAGCGGCTGGAGCGCTACTACCGCATTCCGTTCTCCCGCTGGCAGATCATGGAGCGGCTCTACGACAAAGAGGAGCAGATGCGGGCGGCGTGGCGCTGCAACGTCGACACACCGCTCACCGTCTTCATCCGCAGCGCCGACGACCTGGCCGAAGGCGCCGAGACCATCCCCTTCCCGGCCATCTTCAAGCCCGTCAAGTCACTAGAGTTCAAGGCTCGGTTCAAGCGCCCCGTGCTCATCATCGAGTCACGGGAGCAGCTCGAAGAGACCTACGCCCGCGCCGACGACTGCGGCGTGCTGATGCTGCAG
>CAZIGT010000007.1:0-26121 GCA_964538465.1 uncultured Thermoleophilia bacterium
GGCCGTTGGGCTCGCCGTGGCCGTTGGACTGGCCGTGGCTGTGGGCTTCTTCGTGGGCCTCCTGGTCGGCGTGGCGGTCGCCGTCGGTAGGCCCCCCGATGCGCCCGAACCGCTGACGCCTATGGCGCCGGACGTCCCGGTGCTGCTCGCGGCCGACGTGGTGGACGAGCTCGCTCCGGAGGCGGAGGCCGTCTGGCCCGCGGAGACCGTGAGAGGGCTGCGTGCGCTGACCAGGGTGTATTCGCCCTCCACCGTGCTCTCGATGGTCCCCATCTCGGCGGTGGAGGTGATGTAGCGGACGGTCGCGGCGCTGTCGCCGGAGAGGAGGATCCAGGCGGTGATCCCGCCGGCCGTGGCAATGACTACGCCCGCTCCGATGAGTAGCCAGCGGCATCTCCTCTTGATCCTCAGCTTCATCGAGTCTCTCTTTCAGCCGGTCGGCCGTCCTGACGCCGCGCGGGCCGGCGAGCGCCTTGGCGGTCGCCTCAGTGATCCGTAGGACACGACCTGACGGCGCGCACGCGGGCGGGCGCCTCCGGCACCGACAGCGGATTCACATCCTAGTGATGGAGCCGTAAGGAGGACGTAAGGCGCCGCGGAGGCGGCCTGAGGGAGAGCGGACGGTGAGGAACGACCCGGCAGGGATCAGACGGGTGAGGAGCGAGCCGCCAGCCCGGGTCAGCTGCCGTACTTGTACGCGAGCGTGACCGTGTACTGGTAGTACGTGGTGGTGAACCCGCTGTACTTCATGAGGATCGTGACCGTCGGATGGTAAGTGGTACCCAGCGTGAAGCCGCCGGTGCCACTGCCGCTCTTGAAGCGCATGTTCAGGTTGAGCTGCTTCTTGGTGTTCGTGCCCCAGTTCGTGATGGACTGGGTGGACGTGTTCGAAGCACTGGTGGTGCCCCAGTTCATGAGGCCGAAGCCGGCGATCGGTTGCAGCCCGGTGGCTGGGTCGGCGCCGATCGAGACGGTCGCGGTCACGCGCGTGACCCCGGAGACCGGGAACGGCGCTACGGTCTTCGCCTTGAACACGCGCGAGAAGGCGATCGCCGAGGTGCTGGTCGTGGCGCCCAGATCGACAGCGATGTCCTCGTCGCTGAGGGTGGCCGCGTACGTCGTGCTCCAGCTCCCGCCATTGCGCCGGCTGGCGTAGCCGGAGTCGCCATCCGGATCGGTGCTCGCCGAGTAGAGATGGACCCAGTTGTGGATGTGGTCCGTGGACGCAGTGACGGACGACGTAGACCCGTAGGTGAAGCTGGCCCCGGACTCGGTCACTGCCATAGCCCCCACCGCCATGAGAGCGAGCGCTGCCACCGCGAGAAGACCGATTTTCGATCTGCTGGACGTCGGCTTCACTGCGCCACCGCCGAGAAGGCCAGGACCGCAGTGAGCGTCTCACCCTGCAGCGAAGGGCTGGCCGCCGCCGCGGGAAACGCGACGGTCAGCGTGTAGGTGCGCGAGCCACCCACCGCGATGGTGCCCAGGTTCACCGACGAGAGGGCTTGGACGGTGCCGCCATAGAGAGTGGTGCCGGCGCCGTCCTTCAGTGTGAGGGTGAGAGCCGACGCCAGCGCGGGGCTGCCGGTCACGCTCGATTTGGCAAGCGCGTAGGCGCCGCCGTAGTCGCCGGCGCCGGTGAGAGTGACCGTGTTCGAGACTGACTCGCCAGGGTAGATGTCGGTCGCATCGATGATGACCTCTCCCTCGGCGGAGTTGTCAAACGAGAACGCGCCGCCGGCCACGGAGTTGCCCACGCTCTTCGTCGTGGAAGTGACGCTGGCGCCCGAGTGCTTCGACGTGCCGAGCGCCAAGGTGGCTCCCACGATCACCGTGAGAGCGACGCCGATGGTCAGTACGGCGGCGCGGCGCCCGGCCGCGGATGTGGGTCTCGGAAGGGGTCTCATGCGGTGAGGGCCTCCAACGCCAGCGGGTCCGACCGCGAGGGCCCGCGCATACCTGTGCCCCCCAGCCCGTGCGGTCGCTACTGAAGTATCGCCTCTGCGCCCCGCCGATGGAATGGAATATCCGTCTGCCGGCTCAGACGGCCAGCACGAACCCCTTCTCGCGGAACAGCCTGACGCAGGCGGCACAGACCCCGGCGTCGTAGAGGCGGCCCGCGTTGCCTTCGATCTCCGCGAGAGCGACCTCGAGCGGGTGCGCCGGGCGATATGGCCGGTGGCTGATCATCGCCTCGACCACGTCCGCCACGGCGAGCACGCGCACCTCGGGGATGATCTCTTCGTCGTGCAGGCCGCCCGGGTAGCCCGAGCCGTCGAGACGCTCGTGGTGATGCCGGACCATCTCGATGACGTTGCCCTCGAAGTCTATGTCGCCTACAGCCTTGGCACCCGCAGCGGCATGCTGGCGGATGATCTCCATCTCCATCTCACTGAGCGCTCCGGGCTTGACCAGGATCTCGGCCGGCACCACGATCTTGCCGATGTCGTGCAGAAGGGCGGCAACACGCAGGATGCCGATGCGCTCTGGCTCCCAGCCGAGCTCGCCGGCGATGGCGCAGGCGAGATCGGCGACGCGCCGCTGGTGGCCGGCCGTATACGGGTCACGCATCTCGGCGGTGGTGCTCAACGCCGTGACAACACCCTCGAGGGTGTGCCGCAGCCGCTCCGCGCTCGCCGCCAGCTCCCTCTCCGCGCGCCGGATACCCGCGACGTCGAAGCAGATGGCGACGATGCCGGCCGGCTTGCCGCTGATGTCGCGGAAGACCGCCTTGTGCGCGAGCACAATCAGGACCCGGCCCGACTGCTCGTCTTCTATCTCGAACTCGTCTTCGACCGCCGTCTCGGGGCTGGCTAGCAGCGCACGATCGATGGCATCGTGCTGCAGCGCCAGTTCGGCGGGAAGCACGTCGAAGATGGTCAAGCCGACGATCTCGTCCACCGGACGATGCACCATGTCGGCAAAGGCTTGATTGCCGCCCAGGTAGCGAAGGTCGGTACCTTTGTACGCGATCGGCACCGGTATGGCGGCCAGCAGTTCCTCGAGGAAGTGGGCGTGCTCCGCCGCGGCCTGTTCCGCCGCCCGGCGCGCCGCGACATCCTCCTCAAGCCGGCGATTGACCAGGTCGAGCTGCTCCATCTTGGCCTCGAGCTTGCGGACCAGCACCTCGCTGTACTGCCTCAGGAAGCCGGGCTCCTCGTCGGCGGCGGCCTGCGGAGGCGGACTGGTAGCGCCGGCTGCCTCAGACCCGACGTCCGCCTTAGCAGCGTGTGCGTCGCGCGCCGGTGGGTTGCCGGCGAGGTAGATGGTCTCCTCGACCATCTGCAGGAACGCGTCCGGCTCCTCCGGCTTCACGATGAACCGCTCGGCGCCGAGGCTGAGCGCGAACTCCCGATCACGTTCGTCGGTGTACGTTGCCGTGTAGAAGACCAGGGGGATCGACTTGAGGCCGTCGTCCTTCTTCCATTCGCGGCAGAGCGTGAAGCCGTCCATCACCGGCATGAGGATGTCGGTGATGACCAGATCCGGCGGCATGCGCCGCGCCAGCTCGAGGGCCTCGGCGCCGTTCGCGGCGGACAGCACCTCGTAGTCGTGCCCTTCCAGCAGGACGCGCAGGAGGTAGAGGTTGTCCTCCCGGTCGTCCGCAATGAGCACCCGGCTCTTCTTCATGGACGCCCGCCCTTCCGTGCCTTTTCCATGTAGCTCTCCATCTGGGCGACGAACGTCTCCGGATCGATCGGCTTCTCGATGTAGCCGTTACAGCCGGCGGCCAGCGCTTTCTCCTTGTCTCCCGCCATGGCGTAGGACGTCACCGCCACGATAGGCGTGTCCCGCAGCGCCGGGTTGTCGCGCAGGGCGCGGGCCACCGCATATCCGTCCATGGTGGGCAGCTGGATATCGAGGAGGATCACGCGCGGCAGGACACGCGCGGCCAGCTCTATTCCCTCCGCCCCGTCCACGGCGGAGACCACCTCGTAGCCGCTCTTCTCGAGCAGGAACGTGGTGAGGTAGCGATTCTGCTCATTGTCCTCGATGAGGAGGACCTCTTCACTCATGGCTCTCCTTGTCCCTTGGCCGGCAGGGTAAGCGTGAAGACGCTGCCTTTGCCCCAATCGCTTGTGGCTTGCACTTCCCCGCCAAGCAGCTCGGCGAGCCGCCGGCAGATGGCCAGCCCCAGCCCGGTGCCCTCGTGCGAGCGTGCGAGTCCCGTATCGATCTGCCGGAACGGCTGGAACAGTTCTCTCAAGTCTTCCGGCTTGATCCCGATGCCCGTGTCGGCGACCGAGATGCGGATCGCGGACGGGGTACCGCGACCCGCGCCCTCTATGGCCTCCGTCGTAAGCGTGATCGCGCCCCGATCCGTGAACTTGATCGCGTTGTTGAGCAGATTCAGGAGTATCTGCTCCACACGGCGCGGATCGCTCACCATCTCGCCGAGCTCGGGTACCGGCCCCGCGCGGAGGGTGAGCCCTTTCCTCTTCGCCAGCGGCGCGACTATGCCTGTGACCTTCTCGATCGAGCTGCCCAGGTCGAACGGTTCGCTGTTCACCTTCAGCTGGCCGGCCTCGATCTTGGAGATGTCAAGGACATCGTTGATGAGCGCCAGCAGATGGCGCGCGCTGTCCCGTACCATCTCGAGCTGCTTGCGCTGCTCCTCGTTCAGCGGTCCCGCCAGCTCCTGAAGGACGATGCCGGTGAACCCGATGATCGAGTTGAGCGGCGTGCGCAGCTCGTGCGACATGGTCGCCAGGAACGCCGACTTGATGCGGTCGGCCTCCTCGGCACGCTCCTTCGCCACCGCCAGCTCGGCGGTGCGTCGCGCTACGCGCTCCTCGAGCGTGGTGTTGAGCTCACGGATGGCCTCCTCGGCCTTCTTGAGCTCCGTGATGTCCGTGCCCACGCTCAGGATCTCGGACACCTGACCGTCGGCGTCGCGCTTGATCTTGTTGGTCCAGGCGATCCAGACGTGTTCACCATCGCGACGCACGTTCTCGTTGACGTTCTGCTCGAATGCCGCTGGTTCGGCGCAGATCTCATCCATCAACGGACGCAGATCATGCCCGGCTGCGTCCTGAGCGGGCACGATGGTTCCTACCACGTGACGCCCGATGATCTCGTCCTCCGAGTAGCCGAAGAACCGCTGCCCGAACTCGTTCAGGAACGTGATCCGCCCCTCGTGCGTCCAGCGCAAGATGATGCTGTTGGCGTGCTCGACCAGCTCGCGGTACTTCTGCTCGCTCTCCCGGAGCGCCTCTTCGATACCCCACTGCTCAGTGGTGTCCCGGATCACCTCGATAGCGCCGCACCTGCGTCCGTCCTGGTCGAACAGCGGCGCCGCTTGCCCCCAGAGATAGGCTCCTGCGCCACGCCGCAGGTGCGGCACATAGGATTCCGCGCTGATCATGCCGCCCGCTCGTCTCACGTTCAGACGCCGGGCCTCGGCCTCCAGCGTCGCCGCGTCGTCGGCCGGCATGTCCAGCAGGTCGATGAGCATGGGTCGCCGCTCTCCGAAGAACGGCTCCGCGTGGGCGTACTCGCCGCGACCCAGCACGGAGTCCTTGGCCACGCCGGTCATGGTCTCGCAGGCGCGGTTCCAGGCGACCACCCTCCCGTGCTCGTCGACCACGAATGTCGCATCGGGCAGGAATTCGATGATGTCCGCGAGCCGGCGCTGTTCACGGCTCAAGGCTAGATTGGTCCGCGCCAGATCGCGGGCCTGCCTCTTCACCTGACGGCGCGAGACGATGACGCCGATGGTGGTGGCCACGAGAAGAGCGGCGATGATGCCCAGCGTCCACGCCAGCCGGCGCGATATGCGGTACTCGGTGGACGTGGTCGTCGGCTGCTCCAGCCAGCGCGTGAGCGCCTGGTAGTACGGCGAGCCGGGCTGCTGCTTCCAGGTGCGTAGCGTGCTGTCGATGGCGGCGAGGAGATCGCCGTTGGTGCCCTTGGCAGTGGCGAAGTACAGGCTGGCAAGGCTGAAGACGATATCGGTCCTCTTCAGCCCGTAGTCGCGGTAGAAGCGATCACCGTAGAAGCGGTTGGTGATCGCCGCGTCCACCGTCCCCGAGCGGGTCAGCTCGAAGGCACGGTCGTAGGACTTCACAGGAACGAGCGTGACGTCCAGGCCCAAGCCGCCGACTATCTTGCGGAACTCCTCCTCCTGAACAGACCCCTCGAGCACGGCCACCCGCTTGGCGTCCAGCGAAGAGAACCCGTCGATCATGAGGTGAGGATCGACGTAGAGCTGCGACCAGCTCTCGATGACCGGCACCTGATTGAAGTCGTAGAGGGCCGCTCGCTCCGCCGAGTACGCCACGTCCGGCATGAGGTCGAGATGCCCATCTTCGAGCGCTTTCAGGCCGGCCTCCCACTCCATGGGCACCCAGACGACCGTCCACCCTTCCTTCTCGCCGATCGCATCGAGCAGGTCGACGAAGAACCCGGCCGGCCGGCCCTTGGCATCGGTGAAGACCTTGGGCTCGTTCTCGTAGAGACCGGCGCGCACGATACGGGAGCTCGCGACCGGCGACACCCCAGCGTCATCGGCAGACGGCGCGGACGCGTCTGGCGATACGACGGAGGCGTCTGGTGACGCCGAGCTCTGAGCGACGACCGGCGGCGGCGAGGCGTCTGTGGCGGCAGATGAGGTCGGAGCGGCGCACGCGATACAGACCGCCCCCAAGAGCGCGATCAGGACAGAGGTGACTACGCCGGAATCCGCCAGGCGCGCACGCGGACGCATGCTGGACACTCGTGCCCCTTCCCCGAGCGACAGGACACAGGCCCTCATGCTAGTCCTCCCAGCCTCCCTTGGAAAGCTCCTTGCCGTCGCCATCCCGTCGCCTGCGTATCCCTCGCTGACTATGAAGGCATGCGGTCGGGCGATGCTGGGCCGCCAAGGATCTCCTGGCGTGGGATGTACTGGGGGAACCTGACCTATCTCTCCGGCTTCGCGGATGCATCCACGCAGGCCGGATCGGATGAGATGCTGCGCCGCATCCTTGACAGCATCACCGTCAAGCCCTGGCTGACGGGCGCGTCCGCGCGGCGACACGGCCGCGTCGTCACGCCGGACGAGACGGATCCTCAGGTGCGCTCGGATCTTCAGACGCGGCCGGACCCCGGGGAGGGCCGGCGCCGCCTTCGTCCGTGACGGTTCTCCGCGGCAGCCTCCCCGTGAAGAACAGCGCCACCACGCACAGCCCGGCCACCAGCGAAAGAGCCGTCTGCAGCCCCTTGAGCCGGGCGTGCTCGTTGTCGGCGAGAACGAACCTGGTGGCCTTGGCCGAGGCGCCCTCCGCTCTCATGTAGGCACGCAACTGGTCGTTCGAGACGAACGGGATGCCGGCGGCCAGCTGCACCTCCGACTTCTTCTTCACGGCCTCGGGGACCTTCGGCGAATCCACGATGCCAGCCAGGAACGAGGCGCTCAGGGTGGCGATGAGCACGGAGCCGGTCAGGGCGGTCGCCAGCGAGCTGCCCAGGTTCGAGACGGTGCTCTGGAGCCCGCCGACCTCGGTGGTCTGGTCGTCGGGAACGGCGGAGACGGTCACGGCGCCGATCTGCGATGCCATGCAGCCGGCGCCGAGCCCCATGAGGACCAGCGGCGCGACCACTACGTGGGCGCCCGCTCCCGGCTCCAGGCACACCATGAGCACGACCACTCCAACCATGAACAGCATGAGCCCCACACGCACCACCAGGCACGGTGACGCCTTGGGCAAGACGTTCGGTATGCCGGCCGCGGCGATGAGCAGCGCCACCGACAGCGGGAACAGCCAGAAACCGGTCATCAGGGCGCTCAGCCCGAGGACTATGGACAGGAAGAGGGAAATGACGAAGCCGACTCCCCCCTGCACCAGGAACTGGAAGAAGCTCATGAGAAGGCCGCCGGTGAGCCGCCGGTTGAGAAGCATCGACGGACGAATGAGCGGCTGGCCGCCGTGCCGCTCCAGCCGCGCCTCCCAGCGGATGAACACATAGCAGACGATAAGACCGCCGAGGATGAGCCAGAAGCTCGGGGAGATACCGAGCAGCTTGGGCGCGCCGACCTTGTGCACCCAGCCCCACTCGCCGGTGCGCAGCACACCGTAGACCGTGGCACCGAGACCCGCCACGGAGAGGCAGAACCCCACGACATCGAAGCGCTGGCCGGCTTCCGGCGGCGTATCGACCATGCGCCGGGTGAGGATGAGAAGAGGGATCACGATGATCGTCTCGCCGGCGAACACCCAGCGCCATGAGGCCCAGGTGGTGACCGCGCCGCCGATGAGCGGGCCGGCGGCTATCGCCAGGGCGACCGCCGCCGTGAGCATGCCGTAGGCGGCGGGCCGTTTGGACGGCGGCACGTTGGCCGCCACAAGAGCCACGCAGGCCGGCATGATGAGCGCGGCGCCCATGCCCTCGATCAGCGACCAGCCGATCATGAGGATCGGCAGGCTGCCGGCGATCGAGGTGACGGCGGCGCCTGTGCCGTAGACCACGCAGCCGATGGCGAACGCCCGGCGGCGGCCGATGATGGCGCCTATCCTGCCGCCGGTGACCATGAGCGCGGCCATCACGAGCGTGTACATGGTGATGGCCGCCTGCACGCCCGCCACCGTGGTGTGCACGTCCTGGGACACGTAGGCGATGGAGACGTTCATCACCGAGCTGTCGAGAGCCATGAGGAACTGGGCCACCGCGAGCGTGCCCAGCACGAGCTTGCCGGCAGTGACAGCAGAACTGGTGCGGGCGGCACCGCACGCCTCGGCCTCCGCCCGCTGAGCTTCCTTCGACCCGCTCTCCGTCACCGCCGTCCGGCCTCCCGCCTTCCAGTACGCTTCAGTACCTCGTCCGCGCAGCGCGCAGCGGCATGCGTAGCAGCTCGCTCCAGTACCAAGTCCGCGCGGCACGCAGCGGCATACTACCCCCTGCGTGTGCGTGACGGCCTCCGGCGAGGCGGCTCTTGCACGGCGTCAAGTGCGCCAGTCGATGCCGCCGTACACCCGCGGCCGGACCTGCGGCGCCGGTGGTGAGATGATTCTACTGTGATTGATTCGTACCTGACCATCGCGGGAACGGCGGAGGCCGAGATCGAGGTGAAGCGCTCGCGCTTCCTCGCCCGGCTGGAGCGCGTTGAAGACGAGGAGGCCGCCCGCGCCGTCGTCGAGGGCGCCCGCAAGCGGCACTGGGACGCGCGTCACCACTGCTCGGCCTTCATCCTCGGGCCGGACGGCGCTACGCAGAGGTCCAGCGACGACGGCGAGCCGGCCGGGACCGCAGGCGCGCCGATGCTTGAGGTACTGCGCGGCCGCGGCCTCTCGGACGTGGTGGCCGTCGTGACGCGCTGGTTCGGCGGCACGCTTCTGGGCACCGGCGGCCTCATCAGGGCCTACGGCGACGCTGTGAGCCGAGCCGTCGACACGGCGGGTGTGCAACGCCGCCGCCTCCTGCAGCGCGTGAGCATCGAGACGGCCCACGCCGAGGCCGGCCGACTCGAGAACGAGCTGCGCTCACACGGGCTGATCGTGGCGGGCGTGGGCTACGCGTCCGTGGCCACCCTCCTGCTGGACGTCACGGGCGACCAGCGCACCGACCTCGACCATCTGGTCGCCCGGCTCACCGGAGGTCACGGGCACGTGACCGACCACGAACGGCACTGGGCCGACGCCCCCTCCTGAGCCATCGCTTCCTGGGCCGGCTTCTCCTGGGCCGTTCGCACCCGGACGTCACCCGTCACCATGGACGGCTGAAGCATCTTCCCTGCCTTCGCCGCGGCCGGCACCTGTGCGATCGGCCGCTCAGGCACCGCCGCGGTACTCGTCTTCCAGCACGCTCATGATGAGGTCGTCGTGCCACTCACCGTCAATGAAGGCGCTCTCGCGCTCGCGCCCATCCAAGGTGAAGCCGCACTTCCTGTAGCAGGCGATGGCGCGCTCGTTGTGGTCGAGCACACGGACGTCCACGCGGTGCAGGCCCAGGACGTCGAAGCTGTATGCCAGCACCAGACCGGTGACCTCGGTCCCCAGACCGCGGCCCAGATGCTGGTGATCCACGATGCCGATGATGTAGCGGGCCCTGCGGTCGTCTCGGTTGATCGAACTATAGCCGGCGGTGCCGATGAACGAGTCTTCGACCGTGATCGCCCAGAGCGGCGGGTCGGCGGCCGCCATGTCCCGGTAGCGCGCCTCGGCCTCCGCGAGGGTCAGCTCCGGCCGCGAGGGCTCGGCCACGCCGAACATGCGCATGATGCCGGCGTCGATACCGATATGGGCGATGCTGTCGATGTCCTTCTCTTCGAGCCCTCGCAGCACGACCCGTGCCCCACGCAGCACAGGCACCGGCTGCTTCCTTTCAGCCTTCGCCGGATCCTGGACGTGCTCGCCCATGAGCGGATGCTACTACGCGCGGCCGGTGGTCTCACAGAGACGCGAGGCGGACGGGGCGGGGTACGTGCGGTCGGACGTGGTACGCAGCGGGCGGTGACATCATTCAAGGCGCCCGGGTGGTGGTGCCGAATACGGTGGCGAAGCCCGTTCACGCCGGCGCCACGACCGAGTTGACGACCCAGGCCGGCGACGATGCCGCAGCGGAAGGAGACACAGATGTCGAGCATGACGCAGCGTCGCAGCCAGTGGCGCCTCCGACAGGGCAGGAGCAGAGGAGCGGAGCTGCTCGGGGCGGCACTGCTCGGCATGGCCCTGGCCGCCGCGGCGCTGTGCGCGGCGGCGGTCATCCCGGCGGTCGCGAGCGGGGCGGCACCCGGCAGCGCGAGCGGCGCCGGCGCAGCCTCGACCGGCGCCGCTGCCGCCGCACGAACCGTCTTCTATGTGTCGCCGAACGGTGAGGACGACTGGGCGGGCACGGTCACCCAGCCCTTCGCGACCCTCACACGGGCACGCAACGCGGTGCGCGCGCTGCCCGGCAGCGTGCGGCGCGCGCACGACATCACGATCTACCTGCAGGACGGGCAATTCCGGCTGGCGAAGCCGGTCGTGCTGGATGCGCGGGATTCGGGCCGCGGCGGCCACGAAGTGGTCTACCGCGCGGCCCCCGGTGCACACCCCATCGTCAGCGCCTCGATGCAGGTGCCCGGCTCCGCCTGGGCGCCTTACCAAGGCGTCATCTGGCGGGCGCAGGTCGGCGGACCCGGCCTGGTCGACTCGCGACAGCTCTACGTCAACGGGGTCCGCGCCACCCGCGCCCGCACCACCGCCTGGCCGTCCGGCTTCCGGCCGGAGTGGAACGACGGCGGCGCCACCAGCGGTATCGCCTTCATCCCGGCGATCGCGCAGGGCCTGACGCCGGCACGATGGGGCGATCCGGCCACCTGGACGAACGTGACCGAGATAGAGGCCGTCATCCAGACCCAGTGGCGCCAGATGAACGTTCCACTGCAGTCGGTCACGCCGTCCTCAGGCTCCACGCCGGGCCTCATCAAGCTGCAGGAGCCCGGCTGGACCAACGCCAACGTCTTCCTTGATTCGGGCAACGACCGGCCCGGCATCTGGAGCTTCTGGCAGGTGACCTGGTTCGAGAACGCCTACCAGTTCCTGGATGAGCCCGGCGAGTGGTACCTGGACAGCGCCGCGGGCTACCTGTACTACATCCCGCGGCTGGGAGAGGACCTTCTCAGCGCGGACGTCGAGCTGCCGCTGGGCGAGACGCTCGTCAAAGCCCAGGGCACACCCACCCACCCGATCCACGACGTCCGCTTCCAGGGCATCGAGTTCGCCTACGCCACCTGGCTGCAGCCGAGCGGGTCGAACGGCTACGTCTCCGACCAAAGTGGCTTCCACCTGGTCGGCCGGGGCTACAAGACCAACCTCATCGGGCACGTGCAGGGCAACGTTCGCACTCCGGGCAACGTGTCGCTGCGCTACGCGCGCCGCATCACGTTCAGAGGCAACACTTTCGAGCATCTGGGTGCCGCGGCCCTGGACTTCGACACCGGCAGCCAGGGCAACACGGTCGCAAGCAACCTCTTCACCGACGTCTCGTCCGCGGCCGTGCAGGTGGGCGGCATCTCACCCACAGACGCCCGCCCACAGCGGCCCGCGCAGCTCACCCGCGACAACACCCTCTCGAACAACCTCATCAGCACCGTCGGCGTGGAGTACGCGGACTCGGCCGGCATCTATGTGGGCTTCACGCAACACACGCGCATCACGAACAACACCATCGTGAACGTCCCCTGGTCGGGCATCGCCGTGGGCTGGGGCTGGGGCCTGCTCGACCGCAGCGGCTTCCTCGGCCTCATGAACGCGTACAAGGGCATGTGGGGCACCTACAGCACCCCGACCGCCAACCGCGACTGCGTGATCCGCAACAACCGCATCCATCGCTTCCTTCAGGTCATGTGGGACGGCGGCGCGGTCTACACCACAGGGCAGCAAGGGACCTCGCCGCGCACGGCGCTGCTGATAGAGGGCAACGTCGCCTCCGGCAAGGGATCGAGCGTGCGGCCGGACGGCTCCCTGAGCATCACCGGCGGCAACACGTTCTACACCGACGGCGGCAGCCGCTACATCACGCTGCGGGGCAACGTGTCGTTCGACAACCCGGTGGGCACCGCGTACCTGGGGCCGCCGCCTAAGGCGAACGACCCACTGCCGTACGACAGCCTGCCGAGTGCGGGCAATTCCCTGGCCTACGGCAGCGACATCGGCGGCTGCCGTACCTACGGCGACATCCGCTTCATCGGCAATACCTGGCTGCAGGACCCGTTCCGCGAGGAGGTGGGCCTGATCAACGCCGTCTATCAGGCCCTCTTCAACATCGCCCCCTACTCGGCGCAGGGCTACTTCAGCGTGAGTCCCTACACCGACCCCAAGGGCATCAGCTACCCGACGAACCTCCAGTTCATCGACAACCGGATCATGCCGGGCACGGCAGCGTGGCTCTCGCGCAAGCGCGACGGCACGCTTGACGCCGGGCTGCTGAAGACCCTGGCGAACGCCGGGGCACGCAGCCGGCCGGCGACGATCCCAGCCGACCTCTGGGTGCTGCCGCCGCAGGGGCCGTGATCGGGGCCGGCCGAGCGCTGCTGGGCGCGAAGGCGGCCGGCGCGGCGCTGCCGAAGCGAAGCCGTGAGTCGGAGAATGCGCTGCGGGCGGCGCGTAGCCATGGGCCGAAGACACGGCCCGGCCCGCGCAGGCCGCGACTCATGCCAGCCGAAGCCGCTCCTCCAGCAGGGTGAGAACGGCGTCGAGGTCGAAGCCCCCGGGGTCGATCAGGTTATGGGTCTCTATGCCGTCTATCGCGGCGGCGATCAGCTGCATCTCCGCAAGGGATCGGCGGTCGTTCAGCACCTGCTGCGCGGCGTCGCCGTAGACGGCCTCGGCGAATGCCCTGATGGTCCATGAGTTGAGCTTGGCCAGGCGCGCGCGCAGGACTTCATCGCGCACGGCCTCCGCGACGACCGCCGCGTAGACGATGCCGCTCTCACGGTCGGAGCACTCGCGCCGGAGCGTACGGAAGAAGGCCTGCGCCCGTTCCTTCGCGTTCGAGCACGTCTTGATCTCCTCGATGAACGCGGCCACCTGCTCGGCGTACAGGGAATCGACGAGCGCTTCGAGCAGGCCGCTGCGCGTGCCGAAGTGATAGGTGACCGTCGTCACATCCACATGCGCCTCCTCCGCCACGCGGCGCAGCGTGAGCGCATGGATGCCGAGCCTCAGGACGATCTCATGGGTGGCCGCGAGGATGGCCCGCGAAGTCGGGTGGACATCAGCGAGCGTCGTGCCGAGCGGCGTGCCCGTGCCCGGCTCCGGGCGCACGATCTCGCGCGGACGGCCGCGCCCGCGCCGCTGCGTTGCCGGATCGTCCACAGTCTCCTCCGTCGCCGACTGGGCGGGTGCCCGCTCCACCAGACCGATCGCTCCGCGCCCCGTCGACGAGTGGCGGCGGGTCGTGTCGGGATTATTCCCATTGCCGTCCGGCCGGACAAGGCTAGAGTGCGGTCATGAAGCCGTGACGCCGGGGCAGGACTACGTACCCAGACCGGGACGTGCACACGACGTCGAGACACAGCGGATACACACCGACCGCGACATGATGGGTCATCTCAGGGCAGACCTGATGTGGTCAGGCGTACGGGCCGCCATCGCCGCCCAGAAGCTCGTCAGCCTGCCCCGCAAGGAGCTGCCGTCGACCACGCCAGACCGCTTCCCGCGCGCGCACCTGCTGCGCAACCGGCGCGCGCCCATGCGCGACGGCGTCACGCTCGCCACCGACGTCTATCTTCCGGCGGACACGGGCCGTCGCTCCGCCCGGGGGCCCTTCCCTGTCGTGCTCATCCGCATGCCGTACGGCATCCGCGAGCCCTATGCCTACATGCCGGCGGTGGGACGCCACTGGGCGCGCAAGGGCTACGCCTGCGCCATCCAGGATGTGCGCGGGAAGTTCGGTTCGGAGGGTGAGTGGGACCCGCTGGTCCACGAGGTCGACGACGGCTACGACACCATCGAATGGATCGTCCACCAGCCGTGGTGCAACGGCCGTGTCGGCATGACCGGCGAGTCCTACTATGCCCTCACCCAGTGGGCAGCCGCGGCGTCACGCCATCCCGCGCTGCGCTGCATCTCACCCGGCGACATGGGCGTCGACTTCTATGCCCTCATGTACGAGGGGGGCGCCCTCACACTGGGGTCGGTGGCCCTTTGGATGTGCGACCAGCTACGCCACAGGTACACCAACTGGTTCCGGTTCGACACGCGGCATCTGCCGCTGGCGGACATGGCAGATGCCGCCGGCTTGTCCAGCCGCCTCTTCCGCGAGTCCGTCGCCCATCCGACGCGGGACGAGTTCTGGCTCTCGTACGACCTGCGCGATGTGCTCGCCACCATCGAGATCCCCGTCTTCCTCTGGGGCGGCTGGTACGACAACCTGCTGCCGGGCACCCTGGACTGCTGGCGCGGGATGGAGGCGGCGGACGAAGGCGACGTACTCCGCCGCCCACGCTGGCTCACCCTCGGTCCCAACGATCATGAGACTTCGCCGGACTTCTCCGGCACCGTCGGCCGCATCCGGCTGCCGGACGGCCCGCGCACGTGGGATCGCGTGCAGGCGTTCCTCGACGCGCACCTGCGGGAGGACGCGGACGCCGACGGGTCCGACACAGACGGCGCCGCCTTCGCCGGTACGCCGCGCGTGCGCGCGTACGTCACCGGCGGCGGCCACTGGCGCGAGGCCGACAGGTGGCCGCTCCCGGAGACGACGTTCACGCCGCTCTACCTGCGCGGACGCGGCGGCTTGCCGGCCGGCGGCCGCCTCGACGCCGAGCCGCCGTCACCCGACAGCTCGGGATCACCGGCTCACGCGTCCGAGCCGGCCGCCTCGATCCGACCGCTCGCGGACGGCGACCGCGATTCCTACCTCTACGACCCCCTCGACCCGCCAGCCTGGTGGGAGGGCAAGGATATCTGGACGGCCGCCCGGCACCTCGGCGACCGGCGCTCGATCGAGTCGCGCGACGACGTCCTCGTGTACAGCAGTGACCCACTCATCGCGCCGCTCGAGGTGGTCGGCCCGCTCAGGGTCGTGCTCTGGGTCTCGACCACGACCCCCGACACGGACTTCGTCGCCAGCCTCACGGACGTATGGCCCGACGGCTACGTCCAGCTTGTGCAACAGGGCATCCGCCGGCTCCGCTACCGCACGAGCCAGGTCGAGCCGGCTCTGGCCGAACCCGGCGAGGTCTACCGGCTCGAGGTCGACCTCGCCGCCACCGGCCATCTCTTCGCCGCCGGTCACCAGGTCCGCCTGGAGGTCGCCAGTGCCGAGTTCGACCGCTGGGACCGCAACCCGAACACCGGCCACGCGTTCGCCCTGGATGCCGAGACCCGCGTCGCCACGCAGACCATCTACCACGACGCGCGGCGCCCGTCGCACATCCTCTTGCCGATCATGCCCGCCCTGCCGACCACGGCGACCATCGAGGAGGCGACCCGCCATGCCTGACGACTCGACCGCGAGCGCCCCTGTCGTGGCTGCTGACGGTGAGACGACGAAGGACCGCCGGGCCGCGAACGCGCTCAACGCGGCCGGCCGGACCTGCGGGAACGAACGCCTCCCGCTGGGCGTCAAGGTCGGGTACGGCGGCGGCGAGTGGGCCAACGCTGTTGTCTGGACGTTCTTCTACGCGCTCTTCCTCTACTTCCTCACCGACATCGTGATGATCGGCGCCGCTACCGCCGGGCTCGTCATGATGGTCGGCACGCTCTGGAATGCCGTGTTCCAGCCGTTCGTGGGCGTCTGGTCCGACCGCCTGCGATCCGCGAAAGGTCGCCGCCGCCCCTTCCTCATCCTCACCGCCCTGCCCTACGGCATCGCTTCTTGGCTTCTGTTCACCGATTGGGGCTTCGGATCCACCGGCACGGTCGTCTACATGATCGTGGCCGTGCTCTTCTACTTCACCTGCCTCACGCTCTTCTACGTGCCATACGGCGCCCTGGCCGCCGATCTGACCTCCGACTACGACGAGCGTACGAGCCTGAACACCTACCGCACGCTTTTCTCGCAGCTCGGCGCCCTGGTGGGCGCCGCCGCCCCCCTGGCGCTGAGCAACGCGCTCGAGGACCTGCTCGGCAGCGAGTGCGCCGGCTGGTCGGCGGCGGCCGCCATCCTGGGCGCCGTGTCCACCCTCGGCATCATCTGGACGTGGCGCACCACCAAGGGCCGGGAGCAGCACATGGAGCCCGCAAGCGTTCGCCTGCGGGACGTGCTCGACACCTTCCGCAACCGTCCCTTCCGCTACCTGCTCGGCGCCTACATGCTCGGCTGGGCGCCGCTCAACGTGGTGGGCGCCGTCTCCGTCTACTTCGCCATCAACCGGATGGGGTACAGCGAGGACTCCGCCAGCCTCGTGATGCTGACCTGGTTCGTCGTCGGCCTGGCATGGCTGCCTCTGGTGGACTGGATGAGCAAGCGATACGGCAAGCGCGCCACCTACATCTTCTTCGTTCTCACGTGGGCAGCCGTTCAGTGCCTCTTCCTGATCCCCGGTCGGGGCGACGACGTACTCTTCTGGATCATCCTCTGCTTCAGCAGCGCGGGCAGCATGGCGGTGGCGGTCACAGGATGGTCGATGATCGCCGACGTCACGGACGTCGACGAGCTGATGTCCGGCCAACGACGCGAAGGCCTGTACTACGGCGTCGTCGCCTTCGGTCAGACGGCCACCGCCGCCCTCATCGTCTGGCTCGCCGGCCTTGTGCTCGAGTGGGTCGGCTACAAGGCCGAGGGCGAACAGACGACGACGGCCATGTGGGGCATCCGGCTGCTCATGTCCGTGGGCTCCGCCGCATGGCTCGTCCCCGGCGCCGTGTTCTGCGCCCTCATGCCGCTCACGAAGAGGCGGCACGCTGCCGTGCTGCACGCGATCGAGGCACGCAGGGCCGGCGAGCCCTGGGAGTCCGAAGACGTGCGCGCCGTGCTCTGACGATCCGGTCCGCGCACGGTGCGTCGAGGATACATCGCCGCGGCCTGCGTCTTCGACGGGGACCCTAGCGCACGGTGAACGGCCCGGTGCCCCACGGCGAGGCGGCTACCGCATCCGCCACGGCCTGCGCGTCGTCCCCGGCCTTGAGCGCGGCGATGATCCCGCCATAGAAGCCGTTGTAGAGGGTCGCGAGCGTGGCGGATAGTCCCTGCGCCCAGCTCGTGTACGCCTTCACGCCGACCGAGTTCATAGGCGTGGCGCCCGGCGCCGACATGGTCGTGTTGAGCGGGTTGTAGTGCGCTGTGTTGAACCAGTGCCCGCCCTCGGCCATCTCCCAGGAGACGATGGCGGCGATGTTCGAGTCTGTGATCGGCAGGCGCGCGTTGCGCAGGAGCGCCCGCGCCCAGCTCTCCTGCGTGTAGGCTCCTGATGCGACGACCGGATAGCGGCCCACGCTGGCGGCGCGAGCCCGCGCTGCCGCCCGGGCAACTGCGATCCGGCGAACGATCCGCTTCACTTTCGCCTTGGCATCGCGCAGCGCCCGGCGGCGCGCCTTCAGCGTGGCCTCGATCTCCTTCTGCTGGGCCTTCGCCTGATCCAGCAGCTGCGCCGCCCGCGTGCGCTCGCTTTCGAGCCGCGTCTGCTCGAGTGCAAGGTGACGTTGGGCAGCCTCCACGTCGCTGACGAGCTTCGCGTCGGCCGCACCTATCCTCTTCATGAGATCCAGGTCGGCCACCGCGCCTTCGAAGCTCTCGGCGCCCAGCACCAGCCCCAGCATCGAGCTCTCCGGCTGCTTGTAGATGGCGACGGCTCGCTCCGCCAGGTGCTGCCTGCGGACCTCAAGAGCGCGCGTCGTTTCGCGCAGCTTCGCCTTGTTCTCCGCCGCCCGCGTCCTCGCGCGCCGGAGCAGCTGCTGCGTGCGTGCGTATCGCCCACCTGCCGCCTTGAGTTGCCCATTGATGGCGCCGATCTCCTTCATCAGCGCCCGAGCCTCCGCCTGGGCCTGTCTCTTCTCCGTCGACAGGGACGCGGCAACGCACGGCCCCACAGGGAGCAGGGCCAGGGGCAGAACGACGCCCAGCACGAAGGTGACGGTAAGGGCCGCGACGGGCGCGATCGCGCAGCCGCCGGCCCGCTCCCTGCGGTGCCCGGCCGTCCGGTTGAGTGCAGCACCGACCTCCCGCGGCACTCGGGGCCGCCCGCTGCTTCCTTTGCTCGCCACGCTCAGCATCATCCTGGAAGCCACTTCGTCTCCCGCGGAGCCCATCCTTCGCTCCGGGCAGGGCACCATGGCAGGCGGCCGCTCCGGCGACACGACCGCCATACTCATGGTGCCCGCAGCCACCAGCATGCAACCAGAGGACGGGCGCGATGGCGGGCAGGCGCGCCGGCAGCCCGTGTGGCCGCGAGCATACCGGCAGACGTGCGCCACGGCGGACGTACAGGCAGGAATGCCGGCAGACGTGCGCCCCGACGGACGAGCGCGCACGACTCACGCGTCCGCAACAGCGCTCTGTGAACCACCGGTGCCCGGACGTAGACTGCGACGGTCTCCGGGAGGAGGACTCATGACCTACTCGATCGTCGCGCGCGACCCGCAGACCGGCCGGCTCGGCGTGGCCGTGCAGTCCCATGGCTTCTCCGTTGGGCCGATCGTGCCGTGGGCGGAGGCCGGCGTCGGCGCGGTAGCCACGCAGTCGTTCGTCGAGCCCGCCTACGGCCCGAACGGCCTGCGGCTGATGGCCGGCGGGCTGCCCGCGCGCGAGGCGCTCGCGCAGCTCGTCGCCGCCGACCAGGACGCCGCCCTGCGCCAGGTCGCCATGGTCGACGCGCACGGCGCCGTCGCCGCGCACACAGGCGAGCGGTGCGTGCCGCAGGCCGGCCACCAGCTCGGCGACGGCTTCTCCTGCCAGGCCAACATGATGCTCAACGACACGGTCTGGGACGCCATGGCGACGGCCTACCCGGCGACAGACGGCGACTTCGCCGCGCGCCTCATGGCCGCCCTCCACGCTGCAGAGGCCGAGGGCGGCGACATCAGGGGCCGTCAGTCCGCCGCCATGCTGATCGTGGCGCCATCGGGTTCCGGCCGACCGTGGGCGCACGCCGATGTCGTCGTGGATCTCCGCATCGAGGACCATCCCGAGCCCCTCGCCGAGCTCGAGCGCCTGCTGACCCTGCAGCGGGCGTGGGCGCACGCCGAGGAAGGCGACCGTTGCCTGGAGGCCGGTGACACGGCCGTCGCGCTGCAGGAACTCTCGGCCGCGGAGCGTCTGGCTCCGGGCAACGTCGAGCTGCGGTTCTGGAGGGGCGTCACCCTCGCCGAGCACGGACACGAGACGGAGGCACGCGCTGTCCTCGCGGAGGTCTTCCGCACCGACCCGAAGTGGGTCGAGCTGCTGCGGCGCCTGCCGGTGGCCGACCCGGCGCTCGCGACCGCAGGGCTCGTCGAGCGCCTTACGACCCCGCCGTTCTGAGCGCCGTCGTGGGCTCAGGTCGCAGGCCCAGGCCGCAGGCCGATCGGCCGTCCGCCCGACCGGCCTTCCCCACTCGGCCGCGATCGTGGCCGTGGCTGTGGTTGTGACCACGATCGTGACCGTCCGCCCCACCTGCCCCGCGTGGCCGCGGCCGCCAGCGGCTACGTCACGTCGCGCGGCTCGGCAGCTTCCGGCGCCCGGGGCAGGCGCTTGAGCGACCCGACGTACTCGCGGTTACGCCGGTCCTTGCGCCATGAGCGCACGATGCTGTGTCCCCACGTCTGGAAGAAGAGCTTGGCGAAGCGGAAGGTGAACAGGAAGCCCAGCCAGCGCCGCCACCCGTAGAAGCGGGCATAGCCCCGTATGATCTCTCTCTGAAGATGGTAGGGGGTCATCTGCTCGGGCCGATACACCACGTGCAGCGCGTCGTAGTACTCCCAGTGCTTGTCGAAGATGCGCCCGGCGGCGTCCATCTCGTCGAAGAGCACCGTGCCGGGCAGAGGCGTGAGGATGTTGAGCATGACCGTGTCGATCTTGTGTTCGACAGCGAAGTCGACCGTGTCCGCCACCACGTTGGGACCATCGCTGTCGGCCCCCAGGACGAACATGCCGTGGGCCTTGATGCCGTGCTCGTGGAGCGTGCGCACGGCGTGGATGATGTCCTCGACGCTCTGCGACTTGTCGAAGCCGTCCAGCGTGGCCTGGCTGATCGATTCCAGACCCAGATAGACCATCCAGCAGCCCGACCGGCTCATGAGGTCCATCAGCTCGGGGTCACGCGTCACGTCGGTGCGCACCTGGGCCGACCATTTGAACTGAAACCCTTCGTCGATGACCATCTGCAACAGCGTCTTGAGCCGCGTGCGGTTGGCGGCCAGATTATCGTCGTAGAAGAAGACACGTCTGGGCTGCTTCTGCCTGAGCTCAGCGCACACGCTCTCCGGGCTGCGGAAGCGGTACTTCTTGCCGAACATGGCGGTGACCGAACAGAAGGTGCAGTCGAAAGGACAGCCCCAGCTCGTCATGACCGGCGTCTGGCGCATCCGCTCGTGCCCCTCGATCAGGGTGAGATCGGGGTACGGAGGCGTGTCCAGATCGGCGGTGGGCGGGCGCAGGCTGTTGTGCCGGACGGAGCCGTCAGACCGATACGAGAGGCCGAGGATGGTGTCCAGGGATCGGCGGTCTTCCAGGGCGTCGATCAGCTCGAGCATGAGCTGCTCGCCGCCCTCACCGCGGGCGACGTAGTCGGCGTGCTCCAGGGCTTCGTCGGCCAGGAAGGTGACATGCGGCCCGCCGATGACCGTCGGGATGCCGCGCCGGCGCAGATCGTCGGCAAAGCGGTAGGCCTGCACGACGGTGGACGTGGTCGTGGAGAAGCCGACGATGTCGGCGGTGTGTACGTCGTCCCAGTCGATCGGGGCGAGGTCGGCCACGTAGATGCGGACCTCGTGCCCCTGCGCCACCAGCGCGGCGCCGATGGCGGGAAGGCCGAGGCGAGGCAGGTGGACCTTGCTGTAGACGTGCGTGCCGGGCGGCGCGGGCTCGATAAGGCGGACTCTCACGGCGACCTCGATGTCGTGTGATGTCGCCGGGCGGATCACCGGCGGCGCTCTGACGCGCGCCGGCTGATCCGGCTCCGGCCGTTGCTCTGGCCTCGTCCTGGAGCGGCGACGGCGCCCCGACCGCAGCGTGCCGCGGCGCCGGCGACGGGTCTAGTCGCGCCGGCGGCGGCGCCCGCCCTTCTCAGCGGCCGGCGTGGCGCTCACGTACGGCAGCAGAGCCATCTCCCGAGCCCTCTTGACGGCCGCGGCCAGCTGCCGCTGGTGCCGGCGACAGGCGCCGCTGTTGCGGCGGGGCTTGATCTTGCCCCGTTCGCTGATGTGCCGGCGCAGCATGGTCACGTCGGTGTAGTCGACGTCTTCGACCTTCTCCTTGCAGAAGGAGCAGTAGCGGCGGCGCCCCGAGTCGGCGGGGCGACCCTTCTTCGGCCGGCGTGGCGTAGCCTTGGTCTTCGGCATCGATGTCCTCTCGATCGGTCTGAGCGGTGTGCTGCGGAGGCCAAGGTCGCCGTGTGGGCGGATCCAGGCTCGGTGCGGTGCGACCGCGAGCTCTCGCCCGCGGCAGCGTTCGCTGCCCTTCTATGGTACCCGGTATCGCGCGGCGGCGCGGCGACCGCTCAGCGCACAGTGAGACTGGCGCTGCCGACCTTGCTCTGCTTGTTGCCGGCGATGTCGGTGGCGAAGACCTTGACGGTGTAGCGGCCCTTCGCCAGGGGGCAGCGCCAGCTGTAGCTCTTCTTGACGTTGCAGGCCACGGTGTCCGGCACCTTGATGGTCTTCTTGAGCTTCCTGCCCTTGTAGACCTTCAGCGTGACCTTGGCCTTGCCGCAGGTAGGCGTGGCGTCGTTGACACGGTAGGCGAGCTTGACCTTCTTGCCCTTGACGACGCTTGCGGCGTCGGCCTTGGTGACCGGCTTGGTGGCGTCGATGTTGACGAAGCCGGTCTTCGCCGACTCGACATTGCCGGCCACGTCCACCGACCAGTAATGGATGGTGTGGTTGCCCTGGTCTGAGACGGTGAAGCTCGCCGTCGCGGCGGCCACCGTCTGCTCGGCGCCGCCGTCGATCGTGTAGTGCACGCCGGCCACGCCGGAGCCGGTGCCGTCGTCGGCGCTGAGGCCGACGGTGACGGCCGTGTTGGTCCAGCCGCTGGCCGCATCGGCGGCCAGACCGGTGGCTGTGGTGGTGGGTGCTGTGGAGTCGTTCACGAGAGCGAAGACGTAGGCCCCTCCGGCCCGCGCCTTCCCGTCCACCTCCATAAGGGGAGCGCCGACCAGGGCCGTGTCGCCGTCCAGATCGACCGCGTAGCCCAGGCAGCTCATCGCCGTCTTGTCGGCAGCCACTAGCTTCGAGTCCTGGCTCCAGACCTCCCCCGAACGCGTGAACGCGTAGGCAGCGCCGGCATAGCCCACGGAATCGGGATTGGCGCCGAAGGCGCCGATCAAGGCGGTGTCGCCGTCGAGGGCGAGTGCACTGCCGAAGGCATCGCTCTCCGCCTTGTCGGAGGCGAGGAGCGTGGACTGCAGGCTCCAGCTCGAGCCAGAGCCCGTGAACGCGTACACAGCGCCGGCGTGGGACACCCCGCCCGGGGATGCGGTCAACGCGCCGACCAAGGCCGTGCCGCCATCAAGGACGACCGCGCCGCCGAACCTGTCGCTGACGGCTCTGTCCGTGGTGAAGAAGGCGAGGTCCGCCCGCTCGGTCCAAGAACCCGCAGAGCAGGTGAAGACGTAGGCGGCGCCGATTGTGGTCCCGGAGGCGCCACCGGTGGAAGTGGGAGCGCCTATCAAGGCCGTGTTGCCGTCGATCGCCACGGAGGTGCCGAATCCAGCGTCCTGGACCCGCTCACCACTGGCTGCGGTGAGCTTCGCCTGTTCGCTCCAGATGGAGCCACCGCCTGAGAACACGTACGCGGCACCCACGCTGTACGTACCGTCCACCTGGACATCGGGAGCCCCGGCCAGGATGGTCGTACCGTCGAAGGCCACCGAGGCGCCGAGGTGGTCGTCTTCCTCCGCGTCGGAGGCGCACAGCTTGCGCTGCTGCACCCATGTCGAGTCGGCTCGACTGAACACGTAGACGGCGCCGGCACGGGCTGTCGTGCCTGAGGCACCACCGGCAGCATGGGAGGCACCGATCACAGCGATACTGCCGGAGAGGGCCACCGAGGAGCCGAAGTGGTCTGACGAACCCTTGTCTCCGGCAGTGAGGGTCTGCTGCAGGGTCCAGGTGCCACCAACCCGGGTGAACACGTAGACGGCGCCGGCGCCGAGCACGGAGTCCGGACTGGCGGCCCTGCAGCCGACCAGGGCGGTGTCACCGTCGAGAGCCACCGAGTAGCCGAAGAAGCTGTTCTGCTCGGTGTCGGCGGAAGGGGCGAGCAACTTGGCCCGCTGGATCGCCACCTGGGCGAGCGGCGGCGCCACAAGCTCTGTCGAGAGCCGGTCCGCCGCGTTCGAGGCCGCCGGATTCGCGCCGGCTGGACTCGCGCCGGCCGGCGCAGCGAACGCGACCTGCAGCGAGATGACGGTCATGGCGAGAAGTGCCCCAGCCAGGAGACCGCGGCGCGCGACGCGACTTGGACACATGGCGCGGCTTCTCGCAGGCGTGGTCCGCCCGCTGGCAGTGCACATCATCGACTGGACCTCCCTTGGGTAGTCTCTGCCTCGGGCTCACCTCGGCAGAGCGTCAGTACGCCAGAGAGGGGCCGACGAGAGGAGTGTCCTCTTCATCAAGAGGAGTGTCGTCTCCATTATCCGGAATACGCCGAGCGGCCTCAACCGCCGGCGACCCCACGCGCTCCGCGTGGCGCCGCCGGCGGAGAAGACGAACAAACGTGGACAAATGGCCCGGTGGACCTGCTACTGGATCTTGAAGAGGAGCCCGCGGGCCGCGTTGTCGCCATACGCGCTCTGGGCCATGAGATCGAGGTCCAGTACGTCACCGACGCTGAATGCGTCCAGGGCCCCATTCGGGTAGCACTGGGCCAGGTCCAGAGTGAACGTGATGGTGTTCGCCGCGTTCGACGGTGCGTCGGTGGCACTGTCGAGCACGCCCTCGTTCTCGGGGGAGAGAGTGATCGGGACTCCGTTGGCGCTGGCGTTCGAGTACGCCGTCCTCGGGGCATTGCCGCCCGGGACCGGGTTGCTGGGCGTGTTCGGCCCAAGGATCTGGATGACGTACATCAGGCCGCCGATGTCGACCCATTCGCCGGCGACCGCCTCGGCGGGCGTGGCCCGGCGTTGCGGGCGCCAGAGGGTCAGAGTGAGCGTCTTGGCCCCCACCGGACACGGCAAGTACCTGTCTCCACCGACGAACGCGCCGTTCCCGTCGTAGGCGACCTCGGTCGCCGTGGCTTGGTTGTCGAACTGGTACGACTTGAGCGCCGGCGCCGTGTTGAAGACGTAGTTCAGCGTGCTGGGGTACTTGGAGCCGTCCTGCGCGGTCTGCACGAAGCAGTCACCGGAGCCTATCTCCGACGGAAGCGCGCCGGGCAGGATCTGGGCGTCCGCGCCATCCTTGACGAGCTCGAGGACGCCGTCCACGTACGTCGCATCCGACCAGTTCATGCGTGGATAGGCGACGGGACCCACCATATGCGGAAGCAGGTAGGAGTTACCCAGACCGTCGAGCAGAGCGCGGTCGCCACCCATGACCTCGGTGGCGAGGGCCACCGTCGTCGGCAGGTTGCTGGCGATCAGCCCATCCACATCGGTGATGCCCGGGATGTTCACGTTGATCGCCGACTCGAACCGCAGCTTGAAGTTCGAGAAGATGCGGAACTCGCCCCCCGCGAGTACGCCGTCGCGGGCAGGCGTGCCCGCCGAGGACCCCGCCGCGAAGGGGGTCCGGAAGCTGCCGGCGCTTGGCCGGGTCGAGCCTCGGCCGGTACGGTCCACGTTGTCGATCACGCGGTTGCCGTTGTCGTCGATGTCGAAGGCGTTGACCACGCCGTCGAGGTCGAGGTCGCCGCCGGCTCCGTTGTAGCCCAGCACCTTCGCCGTCTTCACCAGACCGAGCTTGCGAGCCCCGATCGGCTTGCCCTTCACGGCCTTGGCCGTATACGCGGCAAGCGTCTGGACCCTTGCGGTACGTGGCACGCGGACCAGCGCATAGCCCTTCTTGAGTGTGACCTTGCCGAGCTTGAGGTTCCTGGCTCCTTTGACGAAGGCGTACGCCTTGGTCGCGGTGGCCTTGAGCACGACCGGCCCAAAGTAGGAGCCGTCGGCGTTCACGAGCTGCAGAGAGGCATTGCGGAGCTTGGCGCCGGAAACGGAGAACGCGCCACTCATCGCGGTGATGGTGGTCGTCCTGGTCTTGCCGTTCGCCTGCACGACGAGCACCCGAAGGCCAGTACCCTGTTCGATCACTCCGGACACCGTAGCCGCCCGCGCGGTCGCCGGGGTCGCGGCGGCCGTCGCCAGGAGCAGCGCCGGCACGAGAGCCGCCAGGCCCACCGCGCATGCCACCCGTCGTGCTACGCCGTGACGTGATCCCGTACTCTTCATCGTGCTCACCCTCCGCCGCACAAGTGGACTGATCCAGTCCCTGTATCGGCATCTGGATGGTCAACGGTGAAGAGGGGCGCGGACTGGGGCTGCGCCCGCCGGCCGCGCTACCCGTCGCGCCGGGCCTGGCCGCGCCCGGTCGTCGCGCTGCCCGTCGCGCCGGGCGCCGGGGGCTCCTTTCGGCGCCCGGC
>CAZIGT010000008.1:0-25209 GCA_964538465.1 uncultured Thermoleophilia bacterium
TTCGAGGCGACCCTCCGGCGGCTCGAATCCCGCGACATCCACTCCGTTGGGTACCGCGCCGCTGACGCGGTGGACGCCGCGCCGGCGCAGCATCTGAGCCTCCACGTCCGACGCAGTGAGTGTGAGATCGGCCCTGGCGGCGGCCTCCAGTTCCCAGCGGTACAGGCGCGCAGCGTCGAAGAGGTCTCTTCCCTTCCGCAGGATACCGTCGCGTTTCACGGCGCCGCGGAAGGCGGATCGGTAGGCGATGTCATGCTCCACGAGCACTGCGGGAGCGCCCAGATCGCTCGTGATGTAGGCGCCGGAATGGGTGTACTCGAGCTGGATCACGTCGATACGATAGCGCTGTACCAGTTCCCGGATGTGGCGCTGCATCGACGGGTGGTACGTGTGTCTCACGACCTTGGGCGCGGGGCTGCCGGGCCAGTACGTCCTCTCGCGCGGCAGGACGAAGGAGTGCGTGCTGGCGACGTTGGGCATGGAGAGCATGGCCGCACGCTCCTCATCGCTGCCGACCAGCGAGAGGATGTGTACTTCGTGGCCGCGCGCAACGAGGCCCCAGATGCTGTTCACTATCCGCGAAGCGCCGCCGTGGCTTATGGGATACACGCACATGGGCACGAAGACTAGGATCCGCAGTGGCCGCCGGGTTCCATTCGTGTCCCTCACAGGTACGTCGGGTGTCAGTGGCGCCGTTCGCGGCGCGCGCTCCCAGTCTGCCGCGAAGCGATCGAGGATCTGTCGGTCCGACATCACATGAAGGCTGCGGGTGGCCTGCCGCTTGCGCCGCACTGCCGGCAGAAGCCGCACGGCGGCGGCGAGGGCGCGCAGATTCGCCGCGTTGCTGTTCCGCCGCCGTAGCGCAGCGCCGGCGAGCTTCGCCAGATGCTGGGCGAGCAGGCGCCGGTCGCGCACGTTGAGCCACACGAAGAGCAGGCGGTTTCGCGCGATTATGGTCTCAACGTATTCTGGGTCGAGCCTGCCCGTGGATCCGCGATGCCTGTGGTGCACCACGCTGTGCGGTGCCAGCAGCGTGGGCCACCCACGCTGCCAGGCACGGAAGGACAGATCGACATCCTCCATGTAGAAGGGGCTGTACAGCTCCTCGAAGCCGCCGAGTAGTTCGAACTTGCGCCGCGACACGGCCGCCGACCCGCCGCCCAGCCAGAAGACGGGCACAAGGGCTTCCTGGTCATCGACGGGCAGATGAACGCACTCGAGCTCACCCTGACGGAAGCGTGCGCTGGTGCGGCCGGTCTCTTCCCGGCGGCGCTCAGGGTCCTGGAAGAACACCTGGGCGCTGACGGCGAAGAGCGACTCGTCATGGCGGAACGGCCCTACGAGGTGGTCGGCGAAGTCCTCCGCTACCGCCATGTCGTTGTTGAGGAGGATCACGATGTCCCACGGGACCTGTGGTATCGCGAGATTGTAGCCGCGGCCGAAACCGTGGTTGTCCCCGAGCGGGATCCGCATGATGCCAGGGTAGGTCGCGGCCAGGAAGTCGAGGCTCCCGTCCGTGCTCCCGTTGTCCGCCACCGCTATGGGGATGTCGCTGTGCGCCGCGGCTGCCACGACCGAGGGCAGGTGCTGCTCCAGCAGGTCGCGGCCGTTCCAATTGAGGATCAGGATTCCAGCGGTGAGATTCGTCAGGGCGCGTCCTGTTGTCTCTTGCGCGTGTCGGTGGCTCTCGGCGTCCGCGTGGTGGGCTGCGATCACATGGCATCGGCTACCCGCGTGCACTCTCGCCGCGCCGAGGACCGTATTGTATGCGCACGAAAAGAGGATCAGCCAAGTCGATACCGTGTGGCCGGCCGTGTCAAGAAGACGCGCTCGGGCCTCGTCCTCACGCTCGCTGGCCCCGGACGAGACGGCCAGCCAGGCGGAGCGGCGCCGTGAGTCGCCACGAAGCAGAGGCACGGATGCCGGCCATCTGTGCGGCCATGTCGGCACGTAGATCCCGGTTCTCGGTGAGCAGTCTGTCGCGCTCCATTGCCAGCGCGTCGCGTTCCGCGCGCGCCTCGTCGGCGATCAGCTGCAGTCTTCTCGCCGAGTGCACGGCTGCCCTGAACGGGATCGGCGTGTCGATCGGCTGGTCTGTAGAGGGATTCCGCTCTGCCGTAGAGTCCAGTTCGGCGGCCGGGCTCTGGTCTGCAGTGTGACGTAGCAGACGGCAATCGAGTCCGTCTTCAACGAATCGAAGCGTCGGCTCGATCGCGTGGACAAGACGGTCATCGTGCAGAAGTGTCGGCGTCGTTCTGCTGTCCGATGTCTTGGCGGCGCCTTCGTCCGACCTGCCGGAAGCGGTGCCGTCCGGTCCGCCGGGTGCGCCGCCATCAGGTCTGCCGACGGCGTGGACGGAATGGCTTGCCCAGAAATCCTCCAGAACTCCCTCTTGCGCCAGCGCCCAAATCATCCGGCTCTGCCAACCCTGGGCGGTGGGGAAACGGTCCCGATCCATGGACCTGCCGTGCGCCACCTTGAGTGCCAGTCGCGCCCAGCTCAGGAACGGAAGATGGGCGGCACACAGGGTGTCGCTCGCCAACACCATTTCGTGCGAGGCAGCTGGCGACTTGAGGTGATGCGTTCCCGGCGCCAACCAGACGTCATCGCCGTTGCGGACGATCACCTTCGAGCCGAACGGTACGTCGAAGAAGTTCAAGTCGCCGTGGTGGATCTCGTCTGAAATAATCCGCGCGTTCATGTTCAGGAAGACGTTCGGTAACGCCCGGTAGCGAAGCTGCCTGTAGCGCGAGAGGTCAGTGTGGTCGAAGTCCCTGGTGGAGACCCAGTTCTGGACCTCGTAGCGGACGGCATGGTGTTCTTGACCGACCTCGCCGAGGATGTCCCGAAGGGGTCCATCGCCTCCCGTGATGAGGAACTCGTCGGCGTCGAAGACGTAGAGCCAGTCCGGTTCGGTCGCCTGGCTCACTTCCATCAGCGTACTGAGGCAGGCCTCCTGCCAGAAATGCTCGTCGTAGTACGCGAAAATGTGAATCCGCCCGTTCCATAGCTCCTGCAGCCGTCTCATTCCCCCGCAAGTGGCGTCGGCGCTGGCGTGAATGAGCACGTACACCTCGTCGACATGGTGCATCAGTGCGTGTGAGATCGATAGGGCCAGAAGGGGCCATTCGTTGCACGCCTGAACAAGGCCTACGACTCTAGGGGTCGCCTTCATACGACATCACTCCGAAACGCGAATCGGTTGGCCAGAAGCCAGTCGATGGAACGCCTTGTGACAGCCCCGTTGAGTTCGTCTCGGAAGACGTAGTCGATGTAGGTGGAGATCTTCCTTTCGTACGGGTCGACGTAGTCGACAGTCTTGCCGAGGAGCGCCGCGGCGACGGCGACATGGAGGCGGTCGGTGACGACCCGTGACGCCTGCTGGATCGCACTCAGCCAGCTCTGCAGGTCGGGCTTGGTGACGCTGATGTCCTCGTTCAGCGCGGCATTCGCCGTAAGGCCGCGGAGAGGCATCAGGCCGCCCTGGTCCTGCCTGAGGACCAGTAGGGGGGTATCTCCGGGCGCCGGGGGATCGGCGCGCCCTGGTTCCGTGTGGCTTGCATTCTCGCGATAACCCTGGAAGAAAAGCGCACAGTCGAACGCAAGGGCGGCACGGCCGAAGTGCTTCACCGCGCGGTACGATCGGGGCTCCCGAGCGAAGGCGAACACGTTGTCTCGAGAGAGGCAGTCGGCGACGACCGGCACCTGGGGATCGAAGCTGGACGGGAGAATCACCACCTTCGCGAATGCATCGGATGTCTGGAGCACGACAGCCGGCAGCCATTCATGCCAGAACCGCACGAAGGCGCCGCTGCCAGGTACCAGAAGCGTGCCGCGTGGGTCACACGCGCCGGTCACATCGTTGAGGGGCAGCGGCGTGCAGTGGACTCCGCGCGAGTCGAGCAGATCTCGCGTACCGGCCCAGATGAGGTGATCGCCGATGTTCCCGCGCATGTCGGTGAGTAGATACAGGCGTTTCTGGCTAGCCAGAAAGACAAGCAAGCTCTCCGCGTACAGAGCGCGGCGTGTATTGAAGTCCGGCGACATTGACCTATCTTGTCCCCACCCGCGACCGTGCGACAACGATAATACGTAGGTGTACAGGCGTCAGCCGCCTCTCGGATATGAGGCTGGGCTATACTGGCGGACGTCAGAGACTCCGACTCAGAAGCACGTCGTGATGGAACTCCTGGCGCGGCTTCGCCAGCGCTATCAATATCCCTGCGTTCTGCTGCGAGCCATGGTGGCCACGGACTTCAAGCTCCGCTACCAGGCTTCGATCCTGGGATACCTGTGGACACTGGTGAAGCCTCTGGCCATGTTCACGATCCTGTATCTCGTGTTTGTGCAGCTCCTGAAGATCGGGGCAGGTATCCCGTACAACGCCGTGTACCTGCTCTTCGGCATCGTTGTTTGGGGGTTCTTCGCCGAGGCCACGACCCAGGGGCTGACCTCGATGGTCATGCGGGCGGATCTGCTGCGCAAGATCAATTTCCCGCGCTACGTTGTGGTTGCCTCGGTCGCGGTGTCCGCGCTCATCAGCTTCGGGCTCAGCATGGTGGTCATAGTCCTCTTTATGGCCATGAACCGTGTGCCGGTGCGGCTCGACATCCTGTGGCTGATCCCGCTGTTCGTGGAGCTCATGATCCTGTCCGGTTCGGTCGCGCTCATCCTGAGTGCGCTCTACGTCCGCTTTCGCGACCTCACCTACATCTGGGAGGTCGCCCTTCAGGCAGGTTTCTACTCCGCACCCATCCTGTGGCCACTGAGCGCACCCCTCGTTCCGCCCGAGTACATGCACTACGCACGTCTCGTCCTGCTCAACCCCATGGCCCAGATCATTCAGGACGCGCGGTACGCGCTGATCACAGACCAGACACAGACCATGAGTCAGCTGTTCGCCACCCCGTGGGCCCGCGCCATCCCCGTCGGCATCACGCTGCTCCTGGGGGTCTTCTCCGTGTTCTTCTTCAGGCGTCGGTCGCCGTCGTTCGCTGAGGAGGCTTGAGTGGCGGGGCCCATGATAGAGGTGAGCGGCGTCTCGAAGGACTTCCTGCTGCCCCACCTACGCCAGCGCACGTTGAAGGGGCACGTGATCAACTTGCTGCGGCGCGGTCACCAGATCGAACTGCAGCACGCCCTGTGCGATATCGGCTTCCGCGTGAAGCCAGGTGAGTTCTTCGGCGTGGGGGGCCGCAATGGCTCGGGCAAGAGCACGCTGCTGAAGATCCTGCCCGGGACCTACCCGCCCACCACCGGCAGAGTGTCCGTGCGTGGCAGTCTGGTGCCGTTCATCGAGCTCGGCGTCGGGTTCAACCCCGAGCTCACCGGCCGTGAGAATGTCTACCTCAACGGGGCCCTGTTGGGCTTCTCGGCGGCGGAGGTCGACGAGCTCTATGAGGACATCGTGGCGTTCGCCGAGCTCGAGAGCTTCATGGACCAGAAGCTCAAGAACTACTCGTCGGGCATGCAGGTCCGCATCGCCTTCGCCGTGGCCACGCGGGCCAAGGCCGATATCCTCCTGATCGACGAGGTCCTGGCAGTCGGCGACACGGCGTTCCAGCGCAAATGCTTCGAACACTTCCGCGCCCTGAAGAAGAGCGGCACGACCATCGTCTTCGTCACGCACGACATGACACTGGTGCGGCAGTTCTGCGACCGCGTGATCATGTTGGAGGATGGCCGGCTGGTGGCCGAGGGTGCCGCCGACCAGATCGCGGACGAGTACATGCGGCTCTTCAACAAGGCAGCCAAGGATGCCGCGGCTGCCGTGCCGGAGTGGCGCGAGGCCGAGAAGCGCTGGGGAGAGGGCGGAGTCCGCTACACGAGTGTCAGGATCCCCGAGGCGCTCGGCGACGAAGGCGAGCTCATTCTCGAGCTCGAGGCTGTCGCGGAGCGAGACATCGAGCATGTCGCCTTCGGCTTCTCGATCAGCGATTCGAGCGGCGTACCGATTCTTGGGACCAACACATCGCGCAAGCGACGATCGTGTGGGGGGATGACACAAGGCGAGCGGGTGCGCATGCGCTGGTCCATTCCGAACGTGTTCAGCGACGGACGACATCTGGTCGAGGCGACAATCACCGACGCGAGCGGCCTCACGGTCTACGACTCGTGGAAAGAGGCCGCTTCGTTCACGGTGGTCAGAGACGAGAAGACTCCCTACATGGTGCTGCCGGAGATGTCCTTCGACTTGACGCGTCTTCGCGACTAGTGGCTACGTACCGCTGCAGTCGCGACCCGCTTCGCCGCCCTTCCGGATGGTGATACCCTCTGGCTTCGCGAGGGCCGGAGCAGAGCCGGTCCTTCGAGCTGTCGAGGGGGTTCCTAACGGCATGAAAGTCGTCATCCTGGCCGGCGGTCTCGGCACACGGTTGTCGGAAGAGACTGCCAGCAAGCCCAAGCCCATGGTGGAGATCGGCGAACGGCCGATCCTCTGGCACATCATGAAGATCTACAGCCACTACGGCTTCAACGACTTCGTGATCTGCCTCGGCTACAAGGGCTACCTGATCAAGGAGTACTTCTCCAACTACTTCCTGCACATGTGCGACGTCACGTTCGACATGAGCAGCAACCAGATGGAAGTCCACCACAGATCGGTCGAGCCGTGGCGTGTCACGCTCGTTGACACCGGGCAGGAGACGCAGACCGGTGGCCGCGTGAAGAGGGTCGCGGAGTACGTGCGGCGTGAGACGTTCATGCTCACGTACGGTGATGGTGGGGCCGACGTGGATGTCAGGAAGCTGGTCGAGTTCCATCAGGCGCACGGCAAGCTGGCCACGGTCACGGCCGTGCAACCCCTAGGACGTTTTGGGGCGCTGCAGATCGACGATGGCACCGGCGCTCAAACCGCGGCGCCGGCTGTGCGGGCGTTCCAAGAGAAGCCCGTCGGGGACGGCGCATGGGTGAACGGCGGGTTCTTCGTTCTTGAGCCCGCCGTACTGGAGCGCATCGAGAGCGACGCCATGCCCTTCGAGCGGCGTCCGCTCGAGAGCTTGGCCGAAGACGATCAGCTGCGCGCGTATCGCCATCGCGGCTTCTGGCAGCCCATGGACACGCTGCGGGACCTGCGCTCGCTCGAGGCGCTATGGGATTCGGGAGAGGCGCCGTGGGCGGTCTGGAAGCGGTCGTGACGGCGCCCGCTCACCGTCGTGTCGTGGGCCTCTTTGGCTGCGCCCGTCGTGTCGGCTGTCACCACTGTCTCCGCTGGGGATCATGACCCGCCCGTTCATGGACATGTACGCCGGGCGGGGCGTCCTCGTCACCGGCCACACGGGTTTCAAGGGCGCGTGGCTATCGCAATGGCTTCTGGCGCTCGGTGCGGAGGTGACTGGCTATGCGCTCGAGCCACCCACGGACCCCAGTCTGTTCGCGGCGCTGCGGCTGGAGGATCGGCTGCGACACGTTGTGGCGGATGTCCGCGACCGCGACCGGCTCGCCGCCGAGGTGCAGGCCGTGCGGCCATCGGTGGTCTTCCATCTGGCCGCGCAGCCGATCGTGCGGCTGGGGTACACGGAGCCACACGAGACCTTCGAGACGAACGTCATGGGCACGGTGAACGTGCTCGAGGCTGCCCGCGCCTGCGACTCGGTGTGCGCGGTCGTGATCGTCACCAGCGACAAGTGCTATCAGAACCTGGAGCAGGGCCGGCCGTTCCGCGAAGGAGATGCCATGGGCGGCCGCGACCCGTACAGCGCCAGCAAGGGCTGCGCGGAGCTGGTCACGGCCGCCTACCGGCAGAGCTTCTTCGCCGGCGCGACCGGCGACCACGAGGCGGCGAGGGGTCAAACCGGGTTGGGCGCCGGAGCGCACGGATCCGCCCACGAGGACGAGACGCCTAAGGGGGTCGTCGCGTCAGTGCGCGCCGGCAATGTGATCGGCGGCGGCGACTGGGCCGTGGACAGAATCATCCCGGATTGTGTGCGGGCCCTTACCGCGGGGGAGTCGATCGTGGTGCGCAACCCCGAAGCCGTGCGGCCGTGGCAGCACGTCCTCGAACCGCTGTCCGGCTACCTCTGGCTGGCTGCCCGCATGCTGCGCGACGGCAGCCGCTACGAGGGTGCGTGGAACTTCGGCCCCACCAACGACGACGGGGCGCGACCCGTGCGCTGGGTGGTCGAGCGCTTTCTTGAGGAATGGGGAAGCGGCTCGTGGACCACGCCGAAAGGTGCCGGTCGGCAGCCGCACGAGGCCCATTGGCTGAGCCTCGACAGTGCCAAGGCCCGGGAGCGGCTCGGATGGGCGCCGGTGTGGGATGCGGCGACCGCGGTCGGCAAGACGGCCGCGTGGTACAGGGAGTACTACCACGCCGCGGCGGCCAAGCCGCATAGCGGGGCGGAGACGGGCAAGCGCGCCGCAGCGGGCCCACGCGGTCGCGTGGCCACTGACGCCGTGGTCGTGGCGCGAGCGCGTGAGCTGGTGGACGCCCAGCTACGTGCCTACGAGCACGACGCCCAGGCGGCAGGACTACTCTGGGCCGGCGCGGAAGGAGGGGCTTGAGCGCGCCGCGCCCGGCAGGAGGGGCTTGAGCGAGCCGCGGCCGGCAGGCGCTGCACATGGCCGCGGCGGCCCGTGGGCGCCGCCCAGGGTGGCGGAGGCATGAGGACTGCAGAAGACGGGTGCACGATCATCGACAAGGACAACTCGTGACTGACACACGCCATGAACACGCAGAGACCCGGCGCGAGATCCTCGAACTGACAGGCAGGTACTACCGGGAGCGTCATGCGGGGGCGTCGTTCGACCCCGAGCGCGACCCCGTACGCTACGCCGGCCGCGTGTTCGGCGAAGAAGAGTTGCAGTACCTGGTCGATGCGAGCCTGGACTTCTATCTCACGGCCAGCCGGTTCACGGAGGAGTTCGAGGCCGGCATTGCCGACTACCTCGACCTCTCGGATGCCCTGCTCGTCAACTCCGGCTCCTCGGCCAACCTGGTGGCGCTAACGGCACTCACCTCGCCCAAGCTCGGCGAGCGCCGCCTCAAGCCCGGCGACGAAGTCATCACCGTGGCTGCCGGCTTCCCCAGCACGGTGGCGCCGATCGTCCAGAACGGCCTCACCCCGGTCTTCGTCGACGTTCGTCTCGGCGACTACAACGCCGATCCGGACCAGCTGCGCGCCGCCGTCTCAGACCGCACGCGGGCCATCATGCTCGCCCACACGCTGGGCGTGCCGTATGACCTCGACACCGTCATGGAGCTCGTCGAAGAGCATGACCTGTGGTTCGTGGAAGACGACTGCGATGCTCTCGGCTCCCGCTATCGTGACAGGCTCACCGGCACGTTCGGGCACCTCGCCGCGTTGTCGTTCTATCCGGCGCACCACATCACGACCGGCGAGGGTGGCATGGTGGTCACCAATGACGAGGAACTCGCCCGGATCGCTCGCTCCGTCCGCGACTGGGGGCGCGACTGCTACTGCGTGGGCGGCGAGAACAACACCTGCGGCAAGCGCTTCAGCCAGCAGTTCGGCAGCCTGCCGTACGGCTACGACCACAAGTACGTCTACAGCCACCTGGGCTACAACCTCAAGGCCACCGACATGCAGGCGGCCATCGGCTGCGCCCAACTCGCGCGTCTGGACGGCTTCATCGAGGCGCGCAAGCGCAACCACGCGCGATTGCTCGAGGCGTTGCGGCCATACGAGGATCGTCTCATCCTCCCGGTGGCACCGCCCTACACAGACCCGTCCTGGTTCTGCTTCGTGATCACCGTGCGCCAGGACGCCGGCTTCACGCGCAACGAGCTCACCGGCTTCCTCGAGGCCAACCGCATCGAGACGCGCAACCTGTTCAGTGGCAACCTCCTGCGGCATCCCGCTTTCGAGAACATCGACCGGCGGGTCGTGGGCGACCTGGCGAACACCGAAGCCGTCATGGAGCGCACGTTCTTCGTAGGGTGCTATCCAGGTATCGACGAGGCGCGGCTGGAGTACATGGTCCGCGCCTTCCAGCGCTTCATGGCGGGTGAGCGGGCGGTGGCGGACGGCGCGGCGGCGGACGACGCGGCTACGGACGGCGCCTCTGCCCATCCGGGTGCCAGCTCGCCGAGCGGGGAGCGCTGAGAGGCGACCGTGGCCGTTGTCCGTAAGATCGAGTGCGCGGTCGAGGCCGTGATCGACCACGGCGAGCACGTGTACACCGTCGAGCTTGCCCCGTCCATGCCGGTACCGCGGTTCAAGCCGGGGCAGTTCCTGCACCTTGCTCTCGACGCCTACGAGCCGGGCGGCTTCTGGCCCGAGTCCCGCGTCTTCTCGATCGCTAGCTCGCCGCGCGAGCGGGACCGCTTGTCCATCACCTATGCGGTGAAGGGCGCCTTCACATCTCGCATGGAGCACGAACTCGCGCCCGGAGCCACGGTCTGGACGAAGCTGCCGTATGGAGAGTTCGTGATCGACCCCGCGCGCGACGCCGTGCTGTTCGCCGGCGGCACCGGCGTGACGGCCTTCACCGCGTTCCTGCAGTCACTGGAGGAAGGGCGGGCGCCGCGCGTGCTGCTCTTCTATGGTGCCCGCACGCCCGACCTCTTCGTCTACGGCCCGCTCGCCGAGTCCTGCGCCCGCGCGGTGCCGTCCCTGAGCTACAACCTGGTCTGCGAGGCCACCGACGGTCCCCTCCAGGTGGCCTCTGCCTGGCCGGTCATCGAGACGCTCAGCGACCCACTCTTCTACCTGAGCGGCCCGCCTCAGATGCTCGCCGCGCTCACCGCACAGCTAGTTGAGCGCGGCGTGCCCGACGCTGCCATTCGCACGGACGCTTGGGAGTGACCACGACCGGGAGCATGCACAACCGTGGTGCGAACATGCCCGCGCTTGGCTTCCACACAGGCGCATGGGGTGCAATGTGAGCGATGTCGCATCCAGCTACGGGCACGTAGAGAGCTTCGCAACCTCGTCCTCACCGTCCACCGAGGTCGCCCTGCCGGTGACTGCGCTGGCTACATCCGATCCGCCGCCGCTGGCCGCTGATGCCCTTGCGGAGAGACGACGGCTGGCCAGGCTCGTCTTGGCCATGGTCGTTGCCGGCACAATGATTGGAGTCGTCTATCACTTGATCCTGCACTACGGGCTCGGCTGGCCATACCCGTGGAGCACGTATCTGTTCCGGCCTGCTGCTCGCTTCTCCGACTACCTCACTGACTGGATAACCGTACGGTCCTACGGAGCGGCCGAGCCAGTCCTCCCCGCGCAGCTCAGCGGCTACTTCTACAAGGTGCCCGATGACTACATCCTGGCCTACTCACCAGTGGCGCACCTCGTCATGAGGGGGATAGCCACACTCCCATCTGCTCTGGGGCTGGCGCTCGAGATCGCCGCCATGGTGATCACCGCCGTGTTCGCAGCCTACTTGTGCATGAAGGAAGCCTTCGCGAATACGTGGGCCCGCTGCGTCGCGGCGATCGCCTTCGCTGTGGCCGCCTATCCGGTGGTGTTCGCCGCCGACCGTGGCAATCTGGAGATGCTGGTCTTCGTCATCGTCTTCTGGGGCGTCTACCTCTACGCGAAGGGCTCGCTTGGCTGGGCGCTCACTCTGTTCGGTCTTGCCGCGGCCATGAAGTACTACCCGGCGATACTCCTGCTTCTGCCGGTGATCGACAGACGGTATCGCTATGCCATCTGGGGAGCAGCGGTGACGGTGCTCTCAACGATCGTGGCCACGATGGCTATCGGCTTCATGACACCCGGCATCTCTCCGGTCGGTGTGGCCAAATACGCCTATCACACCCTGACGGGCGTCCATGGTGGCTACGCGAGCTGGGGTTTCGAGGGCATCTGCTACCGCCACAGCATCTGGGGCGTCGTCCACATGGCGTGGATCCGTCTGTTCGGCGCTGACCCGTCCGGCAGGGTCGTTCTCCTCTACATGGTGGCGGGGATGCTGGCGGTAGCCGGCGTCGTGGCCTGGTTGTACGTGGCAGCCGGCCCTCGCGGCAGCAGGGTGGCGCTCTGGCGCAAGGCGGGGGTTCTCATCATCCTCATGATTCTTGTGCCGCCGCTCTCCGCTGACTACACATCGCTGTACCTGTTCATCCCGCTGTGCCTTATGCTCACGGCGCTTCGACTGCCCCGCGCAGGCAAGGTGGCCGCGATCATGTTGGCACTCTGCCTCGTCGCCATGGACTACCTGGTCATCGAGCCATGGGTGCAGGGGTGCGCCTACGGCTCGCCGACGTTCGGCGACACCAAGTCGAGCACGATTGCCTATGCTTTCTTCCTGACAGCGGCATTGGCCATGATGCTGATCCACCTGCGCGATGATCGCCTGCAGCGTCCAGATTCTCCGGCAGACCCCGCAGTCACCTGAGGTTTCCCCTGGAGCCCACAGGTACGCCGTCGCCTCCGCCTCGCCGACGATGTGCTTCCAGGTGACCGTAAGGGGATTCTGAGATGGATCGCCGCCTGCAGGGCGAGGAAGACTCAGACGAAGCGCACGGGAACCCCGGCGGCAGGCCATACTGCAAGGGCGAGCAGACCGTATGAGTGATTCTGTGATCGATGTGGCAGACTGCTCAGGCCACGTCGGTCTGCAAGTCAATGAAGCGGTCGCTTGGCATGGAGAAGAAGGTTGACAGAGAGAGTGGCCTCGGACCTAGTGCTGGGAGCAGCCGAGGTTAAGTAGGGGTGAATCCGCGGCTCCAAGAGGACAATCGTCTCTGCAAGACGCCAAGGGGACACAGAGCCCGCTTAGCTTGTGGGTCGGCAGGGACGCCAAGTGAGCCGAGCTCGTCATCCACATGCCCGGCAGCTTTCGTCGATGAGCATCTGCTTCGGCGCGCGGTCAATGATCGCCAGAAGCAGAAGTGCCAGCAGTGCGAGGGGGTAGATGATGACCGAGATGCTCACGCCGTCGTGGTAGATCGTGAGGTAGTAGTAGTCCACCGGCATCAGCAGGATTGCGAACAAGATGACGTAGATCCTGTCCCAGCGTGATGACCGCGGCACGTTGAGGAAGAACACCAGCGGGAAGTACATGTGGATGAGGGTGTAGTCGGCGGAGACATAGGGGAGCAGCAGCGCCGGCACCATGGCGATCAACACCCGCTTCCAGCGCTCGGTCTCCCAGAACACCGCGTAGACCGCGAGCACCACGAAGACCAGGCCGACGGCAATCGAGTAGACCGTCATCTGCCATCCAGTCGCGGGAGCGCCGGACAGGAACTGCGGCAGTCGCAGCAGTCCCCACAGCGTGTGACCGTGCTGGATTCCGCCCCCGGCCGTCACCATGATCTCCTGGTAGTAGTCCAGCTTGCCCCCCGCGTTCATCTGCCAGGCCTCGCTGAAGCTGCAGTGTCCAAGGATGGCAAGTCCCCCGGTCCCCACGACCGTGAGGCCCACGGCGGAGAGAGCTGCGAGTATCAAGGGCTTCCAGCGCCGCTCGGCGACGAGTAGCACCAGGAGGGTGGCCGGATACAGCTTGAAGGCGATGGCGGCCCCCAGGAAGAGCGCCGCCAGCCACGGGATCTCGTTGACGTACAGGAAGTAGAAGAAGCCGGCGAAGAGGACGAAGACCAGTATCTCCAGGTTCGAGCGGTCGAGAGCGAAGATCACCGGATACGACAACACAATGAGAATAAAGGCGTACTGCACTTTGACCAGTGTGTGCTCCGCGCAATCGACGACCCATCTGCGCAGCATCCACACCATGACCAAGAGGAACAGCGCGTTCACGAGCACGAAGCCTAACCGCATCGGCAATACGGTGGTCGCGATGCTGAAGAGCACCGCGAAGGGGAAGTAGGCGAACATAACGGGGTCGCCGTCAAGGAAAGCCTTGGCGCCGATGTACATGTTGTCCCAGTCGTTGAAATGGTCCTCGGGACGGAAGAGAAAGGTGGACAGGGGGTAGCCTTTCTGCAGGAAGAATGCCAATGCGTAGTGGTACGCGACAGAGGCTACTGTGCCGACCAGGACGACTGTGACCAGAAGGCGGAGGCGGCGCTGCTTCACATCGGCGTCGACGAGCAGATGCCCTGTGGCTGACTCTGTGCTCACAGGTACTTGTCCCGGATCACGTAGTTTGGACGCTTGCGTACCTCTTCGTTGATCCGCCAGATGTACTCGCCGATGATGCCGAGCATGACCATGATGATGCCGCCAACGATCAGGATGGCGATCATGATGGGTGCCCAGCCTGAAAAGGGTGTGCTGCCTCTCAACCAGCCGACGAAGATCACGATGCTGTACACGAGGCCCAGGGCCGCGGTCGCCAGGCCGATCAGAGAGATGAGCCGTATCGGCAGGAATGAAGCATCGAGTACGGCGTCGAGGAACACCTTCAGCTTCTTGGTGAAGCTGTACTGCGACTTGCCGACTGTTCGCTTCTGACGGGTGTACGGGATGAAGCTGGTGCGGTACCCGGTCCAGAGGACGTCACCTTGGAAGAACCTGTGTCTCACGTCGATCGAGTTGAAGGCATCGAGTGCGCACCGATCCATGAGCACGAAGTCGAAGCCGCCGCGCGGCATCAGGGGGAGGGATATCCGGAGGATGCCATAGGCCAAGCGGGAGAAGAGCTTGGCGAGCACGGGGTCGGACCGGTCGGTCCGATGGCAGATGACGATTTCTGAGCCGTCCTGCCACGTCTTGATCATGTCGGGGAGAAGATCGACCGGGTCTTGCAGGTCAGCAGAGATGTTGACGACAGCATCGCCGGTGACCTCCCTGAAGCCGGCGAGGATTGCCGCCATCTGGCCGAAGTTGCGGGTGAAGGAGACAGCCTTGACCCGTGGGTCGCTGTCTCTGACGGCCAGGATTTCCGCAAGCGATCCGTCCTTGGACCCGTCGTCGACGAAGATGATCTCGTAGTCGAAATCGGGACACGAGGCTGCCAAGGTCGACCGAATGCCCTCGTGGGTCTTCGCTATCGAGCCCTCGTTCTGGTAGACGGCGACTACGAACGACACCTTCACGTATGCCCATCCTGCTGTCGAATGGAGGTGACTCCGTCACTCCTGCGCCGGTCCATCTGGAAATCACGGCGCAGGGGCTCGCGTGCCACCTGGCCCGTCACTCGGCCGGGGCCGGGACGCATATACTAGGACTTCGATCGGGGCGCGCCAAAAGCGGACGGCACCAGAGCCGACCCTGGCTCCACAGGAGGCGCGCCAAAGCGGACGATCTGTAGTGAAGGAAGACGATGACGCATTCTACCCCGTACTACTCCCGCGAAGAGCTTACCGGTCTGGGTTTGGCGGCCTGTGGCGCGGACGTGAGGATCAGTAGACGGGCCAGCCTTCACGGCGCCAGCCGGATCAGCATCGGCGACCATGTCAGGATCGACGATTTCGCGGTCATCACCGGTGGGGCTGATGCTGACGTGCGAGTGGGCAGTCACGTGCACATCGCCGCGCATGCGGCCGTGTTCGGCGGCGGCGGCGTCACGATAGAGGACTTCGTCGGTGTCTCGGGTCGCGTATCCATCTACTCCGTGACCGATGACTACGGCGGCGAATGGCTGACCAACCCCACTGTGCCTTCCCGCTTCACCTGTGTTATCCGGCAGCCTGTAGTGCTGCGACGCCACGTTCTCGTGGGTGCAGGGAGTGTGGTCCTTCCAGGAGTCACACTCGGCGAAGGTTGCGCCACCGGGGCCATGACGCTTGTGAATCGCGATCTCGACCCGTGGGGGATCTACGTGGGCGTGCCCGCGCGGCTTCTCAAGCCGCGTTCGCGTGCTCTGCTTGAACACGAGGCGACGCTGAGATCGCTTGAATCAGAGCAGTAGCGGCAGGCTTCGCCCGGGGCTCAGGCGAAGAGAGGCTGCGGTGATCGGCGAGCGAGAACGGGGCGGCAATGAGTACGAGTGAACTGGCTATCGTCGGGGGCAGGCCGGAGTTTCCGGAGCCTCTGCACGTGGGACGGCCCAACTTGGGGGACAGGGATCGGTTCATGGGCCGCGTCTGCACCATTCTGGACGCAGGGTGGGTGACCAACGACGGCGCGTCCGTCCGTGAGTTTGAACAGAGGATCGCGGAACTGACGGGTACCCGCTTCTGCATCGCCATGTCGAGTGGCACCGCGGCTCTGGAGATTGCCAGCCGCGCTCTCGGCTTCACGGGCGAGGTGATCGTGCCGGCATTCACATTCGTCGCCACCGCTCATGCGCTCATGTGGCAGGGAATCCGGCCGGTCTTTTGCGACATCGATCCTCGTACGCATCAGATTGACCCGACGTGCGTGGAGCCACTCATCAATCACCGCACGAGCGGCATCCTCGGCGTGCATTTGTGGGGTCGGCCGTGCGATGTCGACGCACTTGACCAGATTGCGCGGCGCCACGGGCTTCCCCTCATGTTCGATGCCTGCCACGCCTTGGGCGTCGAGGTGAACGGTCGTCGTGTCGGTGGCTCTGGCAGCTGCGAAGTCTTCAGCTTTCATGCCACCAAGTTCGTGAACACGCTCGAAGGCGGAGCCATCACGACCAACGACCCCGAGCTGGCCGAGCGCTTCCGCTTCATGCGTAACTTCGGCTTCTCCGGCGAGGACTGCGTGACGCGTCTCGGAACCAACGGGAAGATGAACGAGATCTCGGCGGCAATGGGGCTCACGCTGCTCGACGAGATGGACGCGCTGATTGACGTGAACGAGGCCCGATACCTTGACTACGCGCGCGAGCTCGGCACGGTGCCGGGGCTGAGCATCATCGACTATCCGGATGGTGGCCGCTTCAACTACCAGCACGTCGTGTTTGTGGTCGATGAGGAGCGGCTCGGTCTCTCGCGTGAAGCCGTGATTGCGATTCTGCGCGCCGAGAACGTGCTCGCGCGTCGCTACTTCTATCCTGGCTGCCACCGCATGAAGCCGTACTCCGGCATGCACGAGTACGCGAGCGTGTCTCTCCCTGCGCCCGATGACGTAGCTGCCCGCGTCGTGGTCATGCCGACGGGCCCTCAGCTGGCTGACGATGCCGTGGCTCGCATAGGGTGCATACTCCGTACGGCGGTGGCGGTGAGGCCGAAGATCGAGCGGAATCTCGACCTGCCGCATATGACACGCTCGTCGTAGACGGCACGTCGCCGCGACAGAATCGTGCAGGAGATAGGTGTGGAGATTCTCGTGACAGGCGGGAGCGGCTTCATCGGCCGCAATCTGGTCGAGCATCTCTCGGCCTCGCATGTGGTGCTGGCGCCCACGCACGGCGAGCTGGAGCTCACGGATGACCGCGCCGTCGACGAGTGGTTCAAGGCGCACGATGTGGACGTGGTCGTGCACGGCGCCGTGCGGCCCGGCCATCGCGCCGCGGCTGATCCCACGCGCCAGCTCTGGAGCAATCTGCGCATGTTCTTCAACATCATGCGCAACGGCGACCGGTTCCGGCGCCTGGTGTTCCTGAGCTCAGGCGCCGTCTACGACACTCGCGGCCCGCTGGTGCGCGTCACTGAGGACCATCTTGGGGCCTCGGTACCGGAGGACGAGCATGGGTTGTCCAAGTACGCCATCGCCAAGTACCTTGAGGCGCTCGGCTTCACCAGCCGTCCGGAGGTAGTCGAGCTGCGTCTCTTCGGCGTCTTCGGCAAGTATGAGGACTATGGCATCCGTTTCATCTCGAACGCCATCTGCCGCTCGCTGTGCGGCTTGCCGATCACGCTGAGCCAGGACCGCCGCTTCAGCTACCTGTTCATCGCCGACCTCATGCCGGTGGTCGACTGGGCGCTGAGCGCCGCCCCGGCGCACTCGGTCTACAACGTAGCGCCGGAGTGGACCGACGATCTGCGCGATCTGGCCGCGCTGGTCGCACGGCTGGCCGGTGGCGACGTGCCGGTGCTGGTGGCGAACCAAGGTCGCGGCAAGGAGTACAGCGCCGACAGCTCCCGCCTCGCCAGGGACATGCCGCAGGTTTCGTTCACTCCGACAGAGACAGCCGTCGAGGGACTCTACCGCTGGTACGCCGATCGGCTGCCGGAGATCGATCGCGCCCGGCTCGAAAGGTGGAGCTGACCGCAGGGAAGACAGCGGTTTCGGCAATGGGGATGATCGCAGGAATGGGGATCAGGTGAGGGTAGCCGACTACTTGATCGGGCAGCTTCCGTCGCTCGGCGTGGACCACGTCTTCGCGGTCACGGGCGGCGGTGCCATGCACCTGGACGATGCGCTGCGGCAGCGGACGGACCTGCAGGCGATCTTCAACCACCACGAGCAGGCCTGCGCCATCGCGGTCGAGGGATACGCCCGCATCCGCGGCGGCATCGGTGCCGCCGTCGTCACCAGCGGCCCGGGCGGCACGAATTGCATCACCGGAGTCATGGGGATGTGGCACGACTCGGTGCCGGGCATCTTCTTCTCCGGGCAGGTGCGCTTTGACACCACAGTCGGCAGCACCGGCCTGCCGCTGCGCCAGCTCGGCGACCAGGAGGGTGACATCGTTCGCCTGGTCGCGCCGATCACCAAGTATGCGGCCATGATCACCGACGCGCAGAGGGCGCGTTACCATTTCGAGAAGGCCGCCTACCTGGCCACGCACGGCCGACCGGGCCCGGTGTGGCTGGATGTGCCGCTCAACGTGCAGGCAGCGCAGATCGAACCCGACGAGCTAGTGGGGTTCGATCCCGCTGAGCTCGACAAGCCGGCGGTCCGGGTCGTCGAGCCACAGCGGGGCCGTCCCGTGTCGGTCCTCGACGGCCTGATGAGTGCGGGCGAAGCGTCGCCTGCCAGCCCGTCCTGGTCGCCGCCGAGTGTACCGCCCCAGGACCGCGGCGCCGCCTGCGGCCGCTTCGACGAAGCGGCCGCCGAGCGGCAGGTCGACGAGCTGCTGCGCCGGCTGAGAGCGGCACGGCGTCCGGTCATCCTGGCCGGTTCGGGAATCCGTGCCGGCGGCGCGGATGACGAACTCCGCGCCCTCGTCGGCACGCTGCGTGTCCCTGTGGCCACGGCCTGGAACGCGATCGATCTCATGGCGTACGACGACCCGCTGTTCGCCGGCCGTCCGGGTAGTGTCGGCGACCGCGCCGGCAACTTCGCCGTGCAGAACGCCGACCTCCTGCTGGTGCTCGGCTGTCGGCTCAACATCCGGCAGATCGGCTACGAGTTCGCTGCCTTCGCGCGCGAGGCGTTCAAGGTGGTCGTCGACATCGACGCTGCAGAACTGGCGAAACCCACCGTCACTCCAGACCTGGCGGTCCACGCCGATGTGAGCTGGTTCGTCCACGCCCTCCGCTGCGCGCTGGAGGACGAGCCGGTGCCAGCTTGGCGCGACGAATGGGTGCGGTGGTGCCGGACTCGCTGTGAGCGGTATCCGGTTGTGCTGCCGGAGTACCGCCTCAAGGACACTCCGATCAACCCGTACGTCTTCGTTGACGAGCTGTCGGAGCAGCTGGTCGCCGACGATGCTGTGGTGCTGGCGAACGGCGCCGCCTGTGTGGTCACGCTGCAGGCGCTGCGTGCCAGGGGCGGCCAGCGCGTCATCGTGAACTCGGGCACGGCCGGCATGGGCTACGACCTGCCGGCGGCCATAGGCGCCGCCTGCGCTCGCCGCGGCGGCCCCGGCGTGTCCGACGCCCGTGAGGTCGTCGCCTCGTCGCAGCGCGTCATCTGCCTCGCCGGTGACGGTAGCATCCAGATGAACGTCCAGGAACTGCAGACCATCGTCAACTACCGCCTGCCGGTGAAGATCTTCCTGTTCGACAACGGCGGCTATCTCTCCATCCGCCAGACGCAGGACAACCTGTTCGCCGGCGCGCGCTTCGGCGAGGGGCCGCGCACGGGAGTCGGTCTGCCGGATATGGTGCGCCTGGCAGGCGCCTACGGCATCGCGGCGAAGAGGGTGGATAGTCACGCGGAGCTTGGTGGCGCCATCGCAGATACACTTGCCATCGACGGACCGTCGCTGCTCGATGTGGTCATGGACCCGGAGCAAGCGTTTGCTCCCAAGGTGATCGCCGAGAAGCTGCCGGACGGCCGTATCGTTTCGAAGCCGCTGGAAGACATGTATCCGTGGCTCGACCCGGATGAACTGAAGGAGAACATGATCATCGACCTCTATGGTTGCGACCCGAGGGGGCACTCGTGAACGAGCTCGAACGCAAGATGGTCCATCAGCTGCAGGACCTGCGCGAGAACCATCACGTCATCGGTGTGAAGGCGGAGTTCGAGGCCGAGGGCACGCGCATGGAAGAAGCCATGCGGCTCAAGGAAGTCGTTTCGCGTGCCGGCCTTGGCCTCACCATGAAGGTGGGCGGCTGTGAAGCCGTGCGCGATATGTATGAGGCGCGCGTCATCGGTGTGGAACGGGTGGTGGGGCCCATGGTGGAGTCGTCGTGGGCGCTGCACAAGTTCCTCGGCGCGGCCAAGCTGGCGTTCCCGGCCACCGAGCGGGAAGACGTCCAGTTCGCCGCCAACATAGAGACGATCGTCGGTGTCAACAACCTTGACGAGATGTTCTCGCTGCCGGAGATCGACGAGCTCGACGGGATCGTCCTGGGCCGAGTCGACATGAGCGGATCGCTCGGTCTCACCCGCGAGGACATCAACTGCCCCCAGATCCTGGACATCGCCAAGACCGTGTTCACTGCCGCCAAGGCCAAGGACCTCGAGTGTGCTGTCGGCGGCGGCGTGGGCAAGGAGGCGCTGCCGTTCATGCGCGAGCTGGGCGATCTGCTCGACCGCTACGAAACGCGCAAGGTCATCTTCGACTGTCCTGCCGGGCTCAGCGATGGGGCAGAGGCCGGTATCCTCAAGGCGGTCGGCTTCGAGCTCATGTGGCTGAAGAACAAGCGCGACTTCTATGGCTGCATCTACGAGGAAGACGCCGCACGCATCCAGATGCTCGAAGCCCGTTACGACCAGCTCATCGAGCAGGCCGGAGGTCTGCACGGATGATAGGTCGCAGGCTTCGTCCTGCACCGGCGATGGCATGATCATTCTCGGTCGCGAGATCCGCGTGGCGGCGTTCGACATCGACGGGACGCTGCTGCTCGGAGACGAGCCGGTCGAAGGCGCCGTCGAGGCTGTAGCGGCCGCGCGAGACGCCGGCCTGCAGGTCGTCTTCCTGACGAACGTCTCCGGCGGCTCCCGTGACCAGGTGGCCGAACGGCTCAACGCGCACGGCATACAGGCTGCGCCCGAGGCGATCTACACGTCGGCATCGACCACGGCGGCCCACCTCGCCGGCCTCGAGTTCGCGACCGGCAGCTGCGGTGCGGTAGCCATGCTCGGTACCGATGGCTTGCGCCGCGAACTCGAGGCTGTCGGCCTACGCGTGGTGCGAGCGGACCGAAACCCAGATCGCGCGGAAGCGCGCCTGGATGCCGCGGACGTGCCAGACGCTGCGCCCGGAGCCGACGCCATCGCGGCGGTGGTGATCGGGCTCGATCGCGACTACGACTTCACGCGCACCGAACCGCTGGCTCCCGCCGTGGTCGCTCGCGTCGCCGGCGGCGATGTGCCGCTTCTCGCCTGCAACACCGATCTTACCTACCCCGGGCCGGGGGGCGAGCCACGGCCCGGCTGTGGTCGCCTTGTGCAGCTTGTGGAGGCCCAGACCGGGCACAAGCTCGACTACGCGGCCGGCAAGCCCGAGCCGCACATGCTCGAGCAGGCGGCGGCGGACCTCGGTGTGGGACCGGGCGCGGTGATCATGATCGGCGACTCCATCACCAGTGACGTCGGCATGGCCCGTCGCGGCGGCTGCCTCTGGGTCTACCTGCGCCGGGATGAGGGCGTAGGCCCGAGTGTCGGACCTGCGAGTGCAGGGGACGAGCTCGCGGGCAAGGCGGCAGGCGAGGCCCAGGCGCACGACGAGGACGACCCCAATGGGCTGGTGATCACCAGCATGAGGGACTTGGTCACGTTGTTTGCGGAAGCCCCGCAGAAGGACTTGCGCGCGCGACTGGACGGGGTCGTCGACAAGGTCATGCCCCGGTGCCTGCGCCGCTACCGTGAGCAGATCATGTATCTGCTCATCGGCGGCTGGAACACGCTCTTCGGCTACGCCGTGTTCGCCCTCATGTACTGGGCCTGGCAAGACCGCCTGCCGGCCACGGTGATCCTGATCCTCAGCTACGTGGTCGCGGTCACCAACAACTACATCTGCTACCGCTATCTGGTCTTCCGCAGCCGCGGCCGCATGCACCACGAGATGGGCCGCTTCCTGGTCATCTACGGGGTCACCCTGGCCGGCAACCTGATCGTGCTTCCCTTGGCGCTGCGCACGCTACCGTTGAACGCATACGTCATCCAGGCGCTCTACAACGTTGTCGTGGTCGTAGCCAGCTACCTCGGCAACCGGCTCTGGGCGTTCCGCGAACGCCCGGCGCAGACAGAAGGTTCGTCCGCCGCCACGCCGAAGGCAATGGGTACTCCCAAGGTTGAGGACATGCCCGACTCCAGCTCACACGACGCCAAGGACTGACCAGCATGCCGTTCATCAGCGTAGTCACCGCGTGCTTCAACGAGGAGGAGAACGTTCGCGAGGTCTACTCCCAGGTGCGTGCCGTGGTCGAATCGCTGCCGCCGCGCGAGGGTGAACCGTACACCTACGAGCACATCTTCATCGACAACGCGTCCAGCGATCGCACGGTGCCCATACTGCGCGAGATCTGCGCCGAGGACGGCCGCGTGAAAGTCATCGTCAACACGCGCAACTTTGGGCACATACGGTCCCCGTTCCACGGCCTCATGCAGGCCACCGGCGAGGCCGTGATCAGCGTGGTCGCCGATCTCCAGGATCCGCCGGAGCTCATCCGCGACTTCGTAGTCAGGTGGGAAGAGGGCTACAAGATCGTCATCGGCGTGAAGAAGGAGAGCCTGGAGACCAGGAGCATGTTCTTCATCCGTGGCCTCTACTACAGACTGATCAACCGGCTGGCGGACATCCCGCTGGTAAAGGACTTCACCGGCTTCGGCCTCTACGACCAGGTGGTCATCGAGCAGCTGCGCGCCATCGACGACCCGTACCCGTACTTCCGTGGTCTCATCTGCGACCTCGGCTACGACCGCTGTGAGGTACCGTACGTGCAGCCGCGCCGCAAGCGCGGCATCACCAAGAACAACTTCTACACACTCTTCGACATGGCCATGCTGGGCATCGTCAACCACTCGAAGGTGCCGCTTCGACTGGCCACCATGATCGGGTTCCTCATGTCCGGGCTCAGCCTGTTGATCGCCATCGGCTACCTCATCGCCAAGCTGATCTTCTGGAACGACCTACCGTTCGGCACGGCGCCCATGGTCATCGGCGTCTACCTGTTGGCTTCGGTGATGCTGTTCTTCATCGGGATATTGGGCGAGTACATAGGCGCCATCCACACGCAGGTGCAGAAGCGGCCGCTCGTCATAGAGCGCGAACGCATCAACTTCGACCGTTAGCCGGGCCCGGCATGCCAGTCAACGGACGGGCGCGATGATGGGCCGGCCGGTGCTGCTCAAGCCCGGCGGCGACGGCCGTCTGCCCGTCCTCGTCGCCGCGGTGGCGGTCGCCGGTACGTTCTTCGCCATCCTCTTTCACTTCGTCGTGATGAACGCGTTCGGCGCCGGCTATCCGTGGGACACCTATCTCTTCAACCCCCGCTACCGCTTATCGGATTTCTTCGACGTCTACGACCAGGCCCTCGCCTACGGGCCACCCGACTCCGACAAAATGGTCTACTCCCCGTTCCTGCACCTCGTCACCTGCGGGCTTGCCCTGCTGCCGCGCGAGCTGGCCTTCGCGCTGGTGATCCTGGTCTTCGTCGCTACGCTCGCGGCGGTCTCCTGGCGCTGGCTCTCGCGGACCGTCACGCCGCTGTGGGCTCGTGCAGCGGTGGCCTGTGTCATGGTCGTCGCTCCGTACCCGGTGGCTTTCGTGATCGACCGCGGCAACCTCGACATGCTCGTGTTCGTGCTTCTGGCGCTGTTCGTGTACCTGTACTACGAGCGCGGCTCGCAGTTCGCGTGGATCCCCCTGGCGCTGGCGGTCGCCGGCAAGTACTTCTGGGCGACCCTGCTGGTGCTACTGCTCGCGGATCGCCAGGTGAGACAGGCGCTGTGGGCGGTCGTCGGGGCCGTGCTGGTGACGGTGGTGAGTGCCCTCGCCGTGGCGCTCACCTCGGGCTTCGGCCTGGGTGGCGTGTTCTCGAGTCTGTTCGGCACCCTTGGCGGGCACGTGGAGAACGCGGGCGTGCTGTATGCGGTCCACTTCAGCCACAGCCTCTGGGGCATGGTCCTCGTCGTGGACCGCTGGTCGGACTATGCGCTCAGCGAGATCCCCATGCTCAACACGTTCTACGTCGTCGTCGTCCTCATCATCTTCGTCTGGGTCGCGGTCTACCTCGTCACGAAGCGCTACGCGCCGTGGCGACAGTTGACCGCATTGGTCGTCCTCACGCTGCTGCTGCCCTTCGAGAGCCACGACTACACGCTCGTGTTCCTGCTCCTGCCGCTGGCGCTGTTCCTCGCGACGGGTTCATGGGATCGCGCGAGCAAGGTGGTGGCCGTGCTCTTCGCGCTCTTGCTGGTGCCCTGGCACTACTACAACTTCACGTTCTGGGACATACAGTCGGATGTGGCCATATCTGTCTTCATAGGCCCGGCGCTGCTGATCGGCCTGCTGGTCGTGGCGCTGCGCAGGCCGCCCGCGGCGCCGGGTCGCGTCGCGGGTGCCGCCGGTGGTGTCACGGCCGTCGTCGGCGACGGGGAAGAGGCATGAACGCCCGGCCGGCGGCGCCGCGCTGGCTCACCGCGCTGGCGATCGTCGTGGCTGTTGCCGCGGTCGGCTTCACGGAGTGGCGGCTCTGGCAAGGCATGGACCTGGCCGACGAGAGCTACTACGTGGCCGTGCCGTACCGCTTCAGCGTCGGCGCGCGGCCGTTCGTCGACGAGACCGGCGTGCTGCAGGTGCCGACCTTCCTCGTCTACCCGTTCGTGAAGCCGTTCGTGGAGCTGCAGGGCGGTAGCGGCGACGGCATCATGATGTACACCCGCCATCTGTATCTGCTCTTCATGTGCGGCGTGTCGGCGGCGGTCTTCTTCGCGCTGCGTCGCCGGTTGCGCTGGCAGTACGCTCTCATGATCGCCGCGGTCTACGTGAGCTTCGGCCTCTTCGACCTCACCCAGCTGAGCTACAACACGATGGGTGCCGGGTTCCTCACGCTGGGGGTCGCTTGCGGGTTGCTGGGGCTGTGGCGCGGGCCCGCACCGCCCGCGGGCGTGCCGACGGAAGCGGCGCCCGCGACGCAGCGCGCCGCTGCCCGCCCGACTGTGGCGGGCGAGCGCGTGGCCGAGCCCGCCACAGCGGATG
>CAZIGT010000009.1:0-11556 GCA_964538465.1 uncultured Thermoleophilia bacterium
TACGACCTGGCCCCGCAGCGCGAGCTCTACGCCGACGAGTGCCACCTCTGCTACGAGCTGCGCTCGCGCCTGCGCGAGCGCTTTCCCGACGTCCTAGCTCCGGCGATCTGCTACGGACCGACGAACGCCCCGCGCACCGATCCGGATGCCTGATGATACGACCGCACGGGAGGCAGCAGTGGAGATCGTGAAGGACTACCTCATGGCAGCCCCCATCGGAGAGGTGTGGCGGACGCTCACGAACGCTGCCTTGGTCGAGGAATGGAGCGGGGCCCCGGCGGAGATACGGTGTGAAGCGGGTGCCCCGTTCTGCCTCCTGGACGGCGACGTATACGGCACGAACCTCACCGTCGAGCCGCCCTCCCGCCTGGTGCAGGCGTGGTTCGGCGGCGACTGGCCGGAAGCCTCCATCGCCGAGTTCACGCTCGTGGCGCAGGGCAGCCAGACCCACATCTCTCTCCTGCACTCGCGAGTGCCTCAAGATGCCGCTCGCGAGGTGGACGCCCTGTGGGACGGCCGCTTCTTCGGCCCGCTGCGGGAGCTGCTGGTGCGGCGGGCGGCAGCGGCCGAGAGCGGTGCCCGCGAGCAGCGCGGGCCAGGCGGTCATGCATGAGCCCGCGAGACGCTCGTGGATCCGCGACGCGTCGGTGAGACCGCAACCGCGACACGCCTGTGAGTCCCTGTGAGCCCCGCTGAGGCCCCAGAGGGATACGCGCTACCGGACGAAGACGACGAGCTGCTCGCCGAGTGTGCGGTGAGCACGTTCCGGGCCGGCGGTCCGGGCGGGCAGCACCAGAACATGACGGACAGTGCCGTCCGCCTGCGCCATCGGCCCACCGGCATCACCATCACCTGTCGCAGCGAGCGGAGCCAGTATCAGAACAAGCAGACCTGCCTGCGGCGGCTGCGCGCGCGCATCGAGGACCTGCTGCGCGAGCCACCACCGCCGCGGCGGCTCACCAAACCCTCGCGCGCCGCGCGCGAGGCCCGGCTCAAGCAGAAGACGCGGCGGGCGCAGGTGAAGCGCGACCGGCGCCCGCCTACCCCCGACGAGTAGGCCCAGCGCCGTACTCCGACGCGCGGTCGCCCGTTGAGCAGGAGACCACGAGGCACGAGACCACGTTCCGGGCAGCCCAGGGGCGGACCGCGCTACTCGACGCGGTACATGGTCCGCTGGCTGTGCCCGGTGACCACCTTCGTCCAGCCGGCGAGCTCCGCGTCGAGCTCCTCGTCGCCCGTGTCGAGACGCAGCGGCGCGCCGTCGAGCGACAGAAGCTTGGTCTGCGTGGCCACCACGATGACGTTGTCCTTGCCCACCGCGCGGATGACGCGCGGGCTGAGCTGCTGGTTGCCGCGCCCGAAGATGTGTCCCTGGCCGCCGATGACAGCCACCACGATGGCCGCGCCGGACCCGCCGGCGTTCGCCTCCTCGACCAGACGCAGAGCGTCCGACTCAGCGAGGTCGCCGGCGACGAGCCTGCGATCCCTCACCGCATCGACGCCGAGCAGCGTGCAGGGCAAATCCAGAAGGCGCATGATGGCGCGCGTCGTGGTGCCGGCGCCGATGAGATACAGCCTCCCGGGCTTCATGGAGTGTATGACGTCGTTGCCTATGCCTATGGCCAGAGCCTCGTCGCTGGGCTGGCTGCCGGCCTTGGGACTCTGGATCAGCTGCCGCTCGTACGGCACGCGCAGGAAGCCGTAGAGCGCGGCCGAGAGGCGATCGTGGCGGAAGGCGTCTTCGTCGATGTCCATGACCTCGGCCTCGCGCAGCCGGACGCTTCCCTCGCCGGCCAGGAACAGGGCGGCCAGGTCGCCGGCGTTGGCCGGCGTGTTGGCGTAGACGGCCGAGTGGATCTTGACCCCAGCCGGGATGCCGACGACGGGAACGCGGTCGCCGACGGCGTTGAAGACATTGCGCGCTGTGCCATCGCCGCCGGCGAACAGGATGAGATCCACGCCGGCGGCCGCCATGCGGCGCGCCGCCTCTTCCGTGTCGGCGGCCGTGGTCTCGGCGAACCGCGTGCCGGCCGCCTCGATGACCCCGTGCGCGGCGGGCGGAGCGAGCACCTCGACGGCGAAGCCGGCGGCCCGCGCCTCGTCCTCGCCCATCTCGCCCGGGGCGGTCAGGACCTGGATGCGGCCCCGTAGCCGCTCGAGATGGCGCAGCGCGACCTCCGCACGGTGCGGGCTCTCGCGGGTGGCGCCCAGCTCGAGAGCCCGCAATAGGATGTCGCGGCCGTCGCTGCCCTTGAGGCCGACACGGCCGCCAACGCCGGCGACCGGGTTCACAATGAGTCCGAGCTTCTTCATCTTCTCGCGGCTGTGTTCGCCGGTGACCCGCCTTCCGGCGCGGTCACTCGTCTGCCCGTCAACCTCCCGGCGCGGTCACTCGTCCGGCACGCGCCTGCCAGCCCGGTCGCTCATCGCGTACCCGCCTTCCGGCGCGGTCACTCGTCCGGCACGCGCCTTCCACCCCGACGGGGGCGGAAGCGGGAGCAGTGTACCGCAGGGGATGCCTCGACTCGGCGCCCCGCTCGGTGAGCGCTCGGGCCGACTCGGCGCCACCACGTGAACGCGCGCCAGAACGCGAACGGGGCGACCTTCGCGTGACTCTACGTCACGCAGCGGTCGCCCCGCAGTCATCGAGCACCGTCGGCAACGACGGCACGGTTCGGTTCTCTCAGGCTACGGCCGCCCTGGGGCCGTGGCCGGTGATCGATGCGTCCGAGCACGCCTCGATCCGCGGCTTGTGCACACGCTTCGGCAGGAACAGAGTCACCGCTAGGCCGGGCAAGTTGAACACCAGGCCCACGGCACCCCAGAGCAGAGGATTGCGCCCCCTGCCGGCGGCGATCTTCATGCTCACCCCGGCGCAGACCACGGCGAACCCACAGATCGCCACGACCATCATCCCGTCCATCTCACTCCCCTTGAGACCGGCCGGTCACCCGCCGACCGCTTGCCGCATGTACTCCCCTATCGGCACCAACGGACCCGCTGACAAGGCCCGCTAGACAGAAGATCTGGGGCGTCCTCGGCACCCCTCATCGCGGCCGTCCGCAGCGTCGACACAGCGACCTGCGCGGCAGCCGGCTCCCGGCACCGGGAGCCGCTGCCGCGCGCGGGACCGACGGCGGCGAGGGCCACCCTGCGGACGTCATTCCGCGGGGCGGTACCCCTCGCTCAGCGCCGCCCTGTGACAGGCCCGACACACCGTGACGGAACCCATCGCCACCAGCGGTGACACCATGTGATATCGAAGCGGGTCACCGACCAGTGACGTGCCGCACAGGGCGCACCGTGCGCCATCCAGCGGCGAGATGGTCGCCGGCACTGAGTGCAGATGGACGACCTCGTCGCTGCTGTCGCTGTTGTGGAGCCGGTGGACGTTGGCCATTCGGCGACTCCTTGCGGCGGGTAAGCCGGGATGTTCCCGGGACGAGGCTGGGCAAACCTCTTTCCGTTGCGGATGCTTCGCCCGCCCCGGCAACGCCCTGCGCGGCGGTCATCGGCGGCGGACAGGCGACCGCGTCTGCCGCCGGCGCAGGACAGAGGGTGCGAATCGGGGATCATGAACCGGAGGCCACTTATGACCTCCACGGAATGCATCAGTATGCCTTATTTGATTCATAAGCTTCAATCGCCGATACTACTGCGACGTCCACACCCGGAGGGAGGCCCATGGCGACCACACCTGCCGTGCCGCGCATCACAAAAGGCGTCACGCTGTTCCGCAGCTGTCTCATGTCCACCGAGTACCCCGGCTGCGAGGCGGCCACGAAGTGGCTGTTCGAGCGCTTCGACATCGAATACGTGGTCAACCGGGAGCAGAGCTGCTGCACCGGTCTCGGCTACTACACGGATATGATGCCGATCGACACCACCGTCGCCGTGGCTGCACGGAACGCCTGTGTGGCCGTTGAGGCCGGCCACCCCGTCATGAGCTACCTCTGCTCGACCTGCTACGCCATCAACAAGAAGGCGGGCCACATCCTCGACATCCCCGAGTTCCGACAGAAGACGAACGCGGTGCTGACGAAGATGGGCCGTGAGTACACTGACACCGTGGCCGCCACCATCGACCACAGCCACACACTGGAAGTGCTGTGGAGCGCGCACGACTCGATCCCCGAGCTGATTCAGCGGCGCCTTGACGGGATCAAGGTGGCCACCCACCCGGCCTGCCACTACTGCAAGGTCTTTCCGGACGACGTGCTCGGCGACCCTGAGAACCTGATGGTCGCCGAGGATCTGCTGGAGCCGGCCGGCGTCACCTGCGTCGGCGCCTACAACGACAAGACGTTGCACTGCGGCCGCGGCTTCCGCCAGGGATTCGTGAACCCGTCGATCTCCGTGGCCGTCACTCTCGAGAAGCTGCGCCGGCTCGCGCAGGTGGGCGTGGACGCGCTGGTGCACATGTGCCCGAACTGCGCCATTCAGTTCGACCGCCACCACGACATCCTCTCGCGGACCACCGGCGAGGAGTACCCGTTCGTGCATCTGCACGTGCAGCAGCTCCTGGCGCTGGCGCTGGGCGCCGACCCGGACACCGTGTGCGGTGTCGGCAGCCACTCGCAGGACGTAGAGCCGCTCTTGGAGCGCATCGGCGCCCGCGGCGACAGGGTCATGGTCGCCGTGAGCGGGAGCGCCGCCGCGGAAGACGCGGAAGACACGACCGCCGGCGAAGGCGGTGCGCGATGAGGTGCGGCGTCTTCCTCTGCCAGTGCGGCGGCAACATCAGCGGCGTCCTCGATCTCGAGGCTCTGGCCGCCGAGATACAGGGCTGCGACGGCGTGGCCGAGGTCCAGATCAACCAGTTCATGTGCGGCACGGAGGGGCACGGCCAGATCAGCAAGGTCGTCGACGAACGCGGCCTGGATCATCTGGTCATAGGCAGCTGCTCGCCGCGCTTCCAGGGGCCCACGTTCGAGCGCATAGCTCGCGATCTGGGCCTCGGCGAGAACGCGGTGGCCTTCGCCAACCTGCGTGAGGGCTGCTCGTTCATCCACAAGGAGCAGCCCGAGCTGGCCCAGGAGAAGGCCGGCCGCATCCTGCGCGCCGCCGTGACCCGCGCCGCCCACCAGCACGACCTGCCGCGGCGGCGCACGTTCCTGCATCGCTCCGCCCTGGTCGTGGGCGGCGGCATCGCCGGCATGACGGCGGCTGAAGAACTGGCCGCCTCCGGCATCGAGGTCCACATGGTCGAGCGCCAGCCCAGCCTCGGCGGCTACATGGCGCGGCTGTCCAAGACCTTTCCCACCGAAGACTGCGCCATGTGTTCGCTGGCGCCTCGCCTCACCGACACCGCCCTCAACCCGCGCATCCACGTGCACACGCTCACCGACGTCGAGAGCATCAGCGGCCCGCCCGGCGAGTTCCGGGTGACGCTGGCCCATCATCCGCGCTTCGTCAGCGAGACATGCGTGGGCTGCGGCGAGTGCGTCAACGTCTGCCCCGTGAAATATGGCAACAGCTTCGACTTCGACGTCGCCCGGCGGACGGCGATCTCCCGCCCGTTCAGCAACGCCGTGCCGGCCACCTTCCACATCGACCACAAGGGTTGGTCGCCCTGCAAGAGCACCTGCCCTGTGAACACCAGCACGCAGGGCTACGTAGCGCTCATCGCCGAGGGTCGGTTCGAGGAGGCCTATCGCGTGGCCGCCGAGCCGAACCCGTTCACATCGGTCTGCGGCCGCATCTGCACCAGGCTGTGCGAAGTGGCCTGCGAGCGCGCCAAGCTGGATGAGCCGGTCGCCATCGCACAGCTCAAGCGGTACGTGGCCGACACCGTCGGTCCCACGGTGCCGGTGCAGCCGGCGCCGCTGGTCTACGACGAGAAGGTGGCCATCGTGGGTGGCGGGCCCGCAGGCCTCACCGCCGCCCGCGACCTGGCGAACCTGGGCTACAGGACGACGGTGTTCGAGGCGCAGCCGGTCGCCGGCGGCATGCTGCGCCTCGGCATCCCCGACTACCGCCTGCCCAAGGACGTGCTGCAGCGCGAGATCGACGCCATCACCGCGCTGGGCGTCGACCTGCGCCTCGGCGTGCGCTGCGGCTACGACTTCACCGTCGACGGTCTGCTCGGCGACGGCTACAGCGCCGTCTTCCTGGCCACCGGCCTGCAGAAGAGTGCCGACGCGCGCCTGCCCGGCGACGACCTGCCCGGCGTGCTGCGCGCCGTGGAGTTCCTGCGCGACGTGAACCTGGCGAGCGACGGCGTCAACGGGCCGGGATCGGCCGCCGCGGCGCCCGGCGCCGACTCCGCGGGCCAGAGCCGGCCCGTGCCGCAGGTCGGCGAGAAGGTCGTGGTCATCGGCGGCGGCGACGTGGCGCTGGATGCGGCACGCAGCGCCATCCGCCTGCAGGTCGCTGCCGGCCGCGAGCCGGACGTGACCCTCGTCTACCGCCGCACGAAGGTCGAGATGCCGGCCAACGTCGCCGAGGTCGAGGAGTCTCGCGAAGAGGGTCTCAAGGTCGAGTTCCTGGTCATGCCGCTGGAGATCCTGGCGGCCGGCGCCGACACGGGTGGCACGGCCGTAGGCAGCGAGAAGCGCATCGGCGCTATCCGACTGCAACGCTGCGAGCTGGGCGACCCGGACGAGAGCGGCCGGCGCCAGCCGGTGCCGCTTGAGGGTCAGGAGTTCGAGCTGCCGGCCGACACGGTCATCTTCGCCGTCGGACAGTCACTGGTGCCCGACTTCCTGCAGGGCTGCGACGGCGTGACGTGCGACGGCGAGGCGCTCACCATCGACCGCGCCACCATGCAGACGACCAAGCCCGGCGTGTTCGCCGGCGGAGACGTGGCCCCCGAGAAGTTCCTCACGGCCATCGAGGCCATCGCCGCCGGTGGCGCCGCCGCACGCTCCATCCACAACTTCCTGCGCGGCGAGACGCTACTGCCGGTGTGGCCCGCCACGCCTCCCACGGCGCGGCCGGACGCCGAGCGACTTGCGAGCATTGAGCGCCGGCCGCGCGTGCCGATCGGCCGTGCCAACGGCACCGAGAGGCGCGGCGACTGGCACGAGGTGAACCTGCCGTACTCGGCCGACGAGGCCGTCGCCGAGGCGCAGCGCTGCCTGGACTGCGCCGTCTGCTCGGAGTGCGGGTCGTGCGTCGAGGTCTGCCCGGCCCACTCGATCGATTTCGACGACACGGAGACCACCGAGGACATCACGGTCGGCGCCGTGGTCATCGCCACCGGGCATCAGGAGTTCGACGCCCGGCGCAAGACGGCCCTGGGCTACGGTCGCCACGCCAACGTGCTCACGCAGAGCCAGCTCAGCCGCCTCCTGTCGGCCTCCGGCCCCACGGAAGGCGAGCTCGTCCGTCCGTCAGACGGGAAGCCCCCACGCAGCGTCCTGATGCTGCAGTGCGTGGGCTCTCGAGACTGCACCAGCAGCGGCAACGAACACTGCTCGGCCATCTGCTGTCTCTTCGCCACCCTGCACAGCTCCCTCATCAAACAGCACGACCCGGACATCGCCGTCACGGTCGGGTACACCGACCTGCGCACGCCCGGCAAGGCGCACGAGGAGTACTACAAGTTGGTCCAGGGGCGCGGTGTGCGTTACGTGCGCGGCCGCGTGGGCGAGATCTACGAGGAGCCCGACAAGAGCCTTTCCGTGCGCTTCGAGGACACCATGACCGGTCGCAAGTACAACGAGACGTTCGACATGGTGGTGCTGTCCGCCGGCCTTGAAGCCTCGGAAGGCACGCGCGACATTGCGCATGTGGCCGGCCTCCAGACGGGCGCGGCAGGCTTCATCAAGGAATACCATCCCAAGCTGCGGCCCGTGGATACTCAGCGGGCCGGCATGTTCGTCTGCGGCACGGCGCAGGGGCCCAAGAACATCCCCGACTCGATCGCTCAGGCCAAGGCGGCCGCGGCGCGCGCCTTGAGCATGCTGAGCAGCGGCTTCGTGCTCACCCCGGCCCAGGTGGCCGCCAGCGACGAGAGCACCTGCATCGGTTGCGGCGTCTGCGAGACGATCTGCCCGCAGGGCGCCGTCACGCTGACCACCGGACCGGACGCCCACTCCGTGGTCGACCCCAACATCTGTCGTGGCTGCGGCATCTGCGCCGCGGACTGCCCGAGCGGCGCCATCCAGCTCGGCGGCTTCAGCGACGCCGAGCTGCTCGCCGAGGTGACCGGATGAGCGCGGCGACGGAGACAGCCGCGCAGCCGGTCGCGCGTCCGGTGGCCGCCCTGGGCGCTGGAACCCCCACCGGCTGTGCAGACGACGCCGTCGAAACGGGCGCCCGCACCATCGTCGCCTTCTGCTGCCGCGAGTGCGCGTACGCGGCCGCGGACGCCAGCGCCAACGCGCGCACGCCGCTGCCTCCGTCCGTGCGCCTCGTGCTGGTCCCCTGCAGCGGCCGCGTGAGCCCTCTGCACCTGCTGACCGCGCTCGCCGAGGGCGCCGACGGCGTCATGGTCGCCGGCTGCCTCGAGGGCCAGTGCCACTACCGCGAGGGCAACTTCAACGCCATAGACCGCGTCACGTTCGTGCAGCGGCTGCTCGCGTCCGTGGGCGTCGAGCCGGAGCGCGTCCGCATGTTCACGATGAGCGCCGGCGAGCCGCCCAAGTTCGTCAATGCCGTGCGCACCATGGACCGCACCATAGGCGCGTTGCCCCCGCTCGAGCGGAACACTTTGGGGAGGCGGTCCTGATGCCGCTCACGGACCGCGGCCGCGCGATACTCGAGCGCCTGCCAGACGGCGCCTTTCGCGCCGCCGGCAGCACCGGCTGCCGGATCGTACGACATGAAGAGCTGTGCGTGGGCTGCGGACGCTGTGCCACGGTCTGCCCGAGCGGCGCCAGCGGCCGCGGCGAGACGTTCGACCCGGCGCAGCTGCTCAGCGCGCCGGCCGACAGCCGCCGCGGAGCCATAGGCGCCGCGCTACGCACGATCGCCCGGCACGCTCCGGCAGGGGTCATCGTCGTGCCGGAGCGCGTGACGGTCTTCCGCACTATCGTCTACGACGACGAGAAGTGCCTGGGCTGCGGCGCCTGTGCTCGCGCCTGCCCGTCCGAAGCCATCGAAGCGCTTGCGCCCGAGAGCGCTGGCGAGACTGCCGACGCCCACACCGGCGCTCGCGGAGGTGCGGCATGAGCGTCACACATCAGCCGATCACCGACTCGGCAGCACGGCCGCTGGTGCTGCTCTGCGAGTGCGCCGGGACCATGCCGGCCGTCGACTTCGCCGCGGTCGCCGACGGGCTCGCTGAGGAAGCCGACGTCGAACGCTGCCAGCAGCTCTGCTCACGCGAAGGACAGGCCCGCATCCTCGAGATCACCGAGACGTTCCCCGGCCGGCGGCTCGTCATGGCCGGCTGCTCGCAGGACTTCGCCAACCGCCGCTTCCACAAGTTGTTCTCGCGCGGTATCGCCTTCGAGGTCGCCGACATCCGTGAGGCGTGCGCCTGGGTGCACGGCGGAGTCTCCGCGCAAGCCGCCGCCGACCCGCTCGTCACCGACAAGGCGCGCCGCATCGTCGCCGCCACCCTCGCCTGGCCCACTCCGCAAGCCGACAACCTGGCGCATGAGCGGCGCGACCGGTCGGTGCTCGTCATCGGCGGCGGCGTGAGCGGCACGCAGGCCGCCTGCGAGCTCGCCCAGATGGGTCACCGGGTCGAGCTCATCGAGCAGCGGCCCTTCCTGGGCGGCCGCGCCGCCCGCATCGGCACCGTGTTCCCCACGAACGACTGCGGGCAATGCCTGCCGACCACAGACGCACAGATCGGCTCGCGCAAGTGCTTCCATCGGAACCTCGCTATCGACAGCCCGAACCTCGACATCTGGCGGCGCACCACCGTCGAGTCGGTGAGCGGCCAGCCCGGCGACTTCCGCGTGGACCTGCGCCGCCTGCCGAACATCGTCACCGACGCCTGCATCGACTGCGGGCTCTGCGAAGACGTGTGCCCGACCACCGCGGGCGACGACGTCGACAAGGCCGGCGACGGGCCCACCAAGGCCATCTACAGCGAGTTCTACGACGGACGCGTGGTGCGCACCGTGGACCTGGACACCTGCACGTTCTGCGGCGCCTGCGTCGAGGCGTGCCCCGTGAACGCCATCGACTTCGGCCAGTCGCCGCAGCGCCAGACGGTGACGGCGGGCGCCATCCTCACAGCCATAGGTTGTGAACCGGCGCCCGCCCGCCTCATCGACCATCTCGGCTACGGCCGGCCCAACGTGGTCACGCAGGTCGAGCTCGCCGAGATGCTCGACGGATGGGACGAGCAGGCCTCCCACGGCGAGAAGCCGGCGCGCGAGGTGCTCATGATCCAGTGCGCGGGCTCGCGCGACCGCCGCCGCCTGCCCTACTGCTCGCGGCTGTGCTGCATGATCGCCCTCAAGCACGCCATCCGCTTGCGCCAGAGCTTCCCCGACATGCGCGTGACCATCCTGTACCTGGAGCTGCGTACCGCCGGCGTCGGCTACGAGAACTGGTACTTGGCCGCCCGTCGCGCCGGCGTGGAGTTCGTCCGCGGCACGCCGCCGGAGGTGCAGTTCGACGAAGATGGCAAGCCCGTGGTGGAGGTCGAAGACACCTCGCTCGCCAAGAAGCGTCTGTACAGGCCGGACTTGGTGGTGCTCTCGAACGGCATGGTGCCGGCTGAGGACACGGCGCGCATGGCCGACGTCCTCGGCGTGGAGCTCGACGGCGACGGCTTCATCGAGATAATGGATCGCAAGAACCGCGCCACGGAGACCACCCGCGAGGGCGTGTTCGTCTGCGGGTCGGCAGCGGGTCCCAAGGCCTTGGTCGAGTGCAACACCGAGGCGTCTGCGGTCGCCAGCGAGATCCACAACTTCCTCACCAGTGCGGGGCGGCGAAGCGCGCCGGCAAGCGAAGTGGACGCGGCACGCTGCGTAGGCTGCGACGTCTGCTTCACGAACTGCCCCTTCGGCGCGATCAGCCTCGTGGAGCGGCCGGCCGACGCGCCGCGGCCGGCCGAGGTCAAGGACGACGGCAAGCTGGCCGTCATCGACCCCGAGGCGTGCCACGCCTGCGGCATCTGCGCCGCCACGTGTACGGAGATGGCGATCCGTCACAACGTGACCGATGACGCCATCTCCGGCCGCCTGCGGCTCATGGCCGAGGGTGTGGATCGGCCCGTGGTCGGCTTCTACTGCCGCGAGTGCGCCGGCGCCGCCATCAGCCTCGGCGGCTTGCACCGCGACGGCTACCCGGCCAACGTACGGCTTGTCGAGCTGCCGTGCCTGGGCCGGTTGAGTGCCCTGCACATCGTGGAGGCGGCGCAGCTCGGCGCCGCCGGCGTGTTCCTCGCAGGTTGCGCCGAGGCCCGCTGCCAGTACCGCTCCGGCGACCAGGTCGCCCTGGAGCAGGCCCAGGTGGCGGCCGACCTGCTGGCCGACGCCGGCCGCCCCATTCCTCTGGAGCTCTGGCACCTGTGCGCCGCCGACCGCAAGAGCGTCGGGCGGCGCGCGCGCGCCGGCGGCCCCCCCCCCCCCCCCCCCGCCCCCCGGCCCCCCGCCCGCCGCCCCCGCCCCGCCGCCCGCGGCCCGCCTGCCCCCCCCGCCGGGG
>CAZIGT010000009.1:11566-14266 GCA_964538465.1 uncultured Thermoleophilia bacterium
CGTCCGCGACTTCTGCGCCCGCGCCGCCGGCATCGCCGACGGGACATCGGACGACGGCCACGGCACGGCCTCCGGCGTCACGAGTGCCGACCCTGCGGGATCCACGAGCGCCGACCACAGGGCTGCCGCGAGCCACTCCCCGAACGTCACCGTGATCTCGTGCAGCGCCGGGTGCGAGCCCGGCGACACCTGCGCACGGGTCGGCGGAGACGCATCCTCAACCCACGGCGCCGGTCCCTCTTCATCCGCGACGCCGGGAGGTTCTCGATGAGCGCCCCCGCGAGCGAAGCCGTACGCGCCGCCGTCGCCCGCCTGGCCGACGAGTGCCGTCAGTGCTACCAGTGCGGCCAATGCACGTCTGCCTGCCCCAACGGCTGGGACTTCGAGCACGGGCCACGCCGGGTGGTGCGCATGGTGCTCAGCGATCAGGTCGACGACCTCATGACCTGCGAAGACGTCTGGCGCTGCAACGAGTGCGGCACGTGCACCCGCAACTGCCCCATGGAGGTGGACACCATGGCGGTGCTGGCGGCCGTGCGACAGCTGCAGCGCGAGCAGGGGACCATCCGCTGCCCCGAGCGCGCGGCCGCCGAGATCGCCGACTGGTGGCTCGACCGCGCCGCCAGCATAGACAACCTCGCTTTCGGCGCCGCCATGGTGAGCCGCGGCCACCTGCCGCGCGACCCCATCGGGTCGGTCGGTCAGGGGACGGCGGCGGCGCGCAGCCTGCTGACGCGCGCCGCCTCCCGTGTCGTCGACATGACCCGTGTGGATCGCACGGTTTCGGCGGCCCGCAAGGCGGCGCCGGTGCGCTGCGGATCAGGAGACGGACGAGCCGACGCCGGCACGACCGTCACCCGCGAAGCCGGCGCCGCCAGTCCCGGCGCCGCCCCTCAGCCGCGGCCCTTCTTCACCGGCTGCTCGCTGCGGCAGGAGCCGGCGGCCGCGGCCGCCACGCGCAACGTCGCCGCCGGACTCGGCCTGGCGCTCGATGAGCTGCGCAGCGCCGGCTGCTGCGGCCACCCCGCGCGTGGACCGCACGAGGCGAACGTGCGGGCAGACGGACCGGTGCTCACCGTCTGCCCTGCCTGCGACGCGAGCCTACGCGAGGCAGGCGTGGAGCCGGTGCCCGTCTGGGAGGCGCTGGTCGAGCAGGCACGTGCGTCCGGGCGCAGCCTTCAGGCCGCCGCGCCCGCCTTCGTGCCGTACATCGGCTGCCTTGTGGACCGCGACCGCGGCCTCGCCGTCATGTCGCACTCGGCAGAGCTCGCCGGCACCGAGATGGTCACCACCTACCCGTCGCTGCACGCCTCGTGCTGCGGCGCGCTGGGCGGCATGTTCCGCGGCGAGAGCACCGGCTCTCGCCGCCTCGTCGAGTTCGCTGCCGACCGCGCCGCGCCCATCGTCACGACCTGCCTTCTGTGCCGCGACAACGTCCGCTCGGCGGCCCGCCGCCAGGGCCGCGGCGTCGAGGTCCACTTCTGGCCCGAGTTCTTCACGGCCGCCCGGGCTGGCGATGCCGCGGCTTCCGCCGCACGCAGCGCCGTCCAGGCGGCCGCACACGCCCCCTCCGGAGGCCCCCATGACTGACCGCAAGAAAAAGCCCGAGGCCCCCGTGGCCGAGGCCCCGATATCCGACACCGGCGACGAGTCCGTCCGCGCCAACCCCTATGCCGTCATTGCCGAGAGCGCCTTCGCGCCGCGTGGAGAGGCCCGCGCCGACCTCACCCAGCGCATCCTCGACGACCCCCGCATGCACGACCACAAGGAAGGATTCCTCAGCTGCATCCAGTGTGGCATCTGCACGTCCGGCTGCCCCGCCGCCCGCTTCACCGACTTCGTGCCCCGCGAGGTCGCCCGCCGCGCTCTTGACGGCGACGAGACCCTGCTCACCGACGACAGCCTCTGGTACTGCTTCTACTGCTACACCTGTCAGAGCCGCTGCCCGCGCGGCAACAGCGTGGCCGTCATCAACCAGGTGATCCGCGGCATGCAGGTGGAGAGCGGCTACGGTCGCAAGCACGTGGACCTCTTCGCGGCCTGGGGAGAGCAGTTCTACGAGAAGGGTATGGGCGGCACGCCCCACGTGTTCTTCCAGGACATCGCCGACGCGTGGGGTCCCAAGTGGAAGGACTTCATCGCCAACCGCGACGCCATGCGCGAGGAGCTCGGGCTCGGCAGTATGTACCCCAGCGACGAGACCGTGAGCGAGCTGCAAACGATCTTCGAGGAAACCGGCTTCGTCCACCGCATCCGCACCCTCGGGGCCTGGGAAGGCAAGGACCCAAAGGGGCGCGACGACGAGGACCTGCGCGAGATCTGACCGAGACGAGCGGGCACGTGCCGGGCGGGCTGAGCCGGGGCTCAGCCCCCTGACCCGCCTGCTCAGCCCCCTGACCCGCCTGCTCAGCCCGCCCGCCGCTCGCTCACTCACTCAGGCCGAGGGCCGTTCCTCTTGTCGAACTGCCGCGCCGTCTTGTGGCGGATCTTCCACTTGCGGACCTCGGCCGCCTTCAGCAAGGGGTCGGTCTTCATGGCCGCCACCACCGCTTCGCGGCGCAGCTTGTGGTAGCTCTCCAGGCGACCGGCCGGCAACTCGCCCGCCTCCACGGCGGCGATCACCGCGCAGCCCGGCTCTTCCGTGTGCGTGCAGTCGCGGTAGCGGCACCCCTGAGCCGCGTCCTCGATGTCCGCGAACGT